>NZ_CP054057.1 GCF_003935895.2 Scandinavium goeteborgense
ATGAATGATAAAGGATCCGACATGGAGCAGGATAACGATCTGATTAAGAGTTCATTCAGTGAGACGAACAAAGAAACGGGTACTGTTGTTACACTGACACCAAATTCTGGTAACACAGTGCAACCTGTAGCGCTTATGCGGCTTGGTCTTTTTGTGCCGACATTGAAATCCACAGCCCGTGGAAGGACAGGGCTGATGGCCTCTATGGATGTGACCAGTGAGCTTAGTCAGCTTTCTCTGGTTAAGGCTGAAGGTTATGAAAACATTAAAATTACTGGTGCCCGCCTTGATATGGATAACGACTTTAAAACTTGGGTCGGAATTATCCATGCTTTTGCCCGCCATAAAACTATTGGTGATAGTGTCAGCTTACCTTTTGTTGAATTTGTTAAACTTTGTGGAATTCCTTCCGCACGATCATCAGCAAAACTTCGTAAGCGTCTCGATTCTTCCCTGACACGTATTGCGACTAATACCATCTCCTTCTCCAACAAGGCTGGTGATTACTACGTGACACACTTAGTTCAATCAGCTAAGTATAGTCCTAAGACAGATCAGGTTACGATCCAGGCAGATCCTAAAATTTTCGAGCTTTATCAATTCGATAGAAAGGTCTTGTTGCAACTGAGAGCTATCAACGTCTTGTCACGGAAAGAATCAGCACAGGCTCTTTATACCTATATTGAAAGCCTGCCCTCCAGCCCTGCGCCAGTGTCTCTTGCTAGACTACGAGCGCGCTTAAATTTGACCTCGAGACCCATCACCCAAAATGCTACTGTTCGTAAAGCTATGGAGCAGCTGCGTGATATTGGTTATCTCGATTATTCAGAGTTAAAGCGTGGCAGGACAGTCTATTTCATCATTCATGAGCGTCGACCAAAGCTTCATCCTGATGGTCTTCCACTTGGCTTACCGCTTGCTAGTGAAGAAGATATTGAGATTGAGGAGGGTAGTGACTCAGGAGAGGGTGAGCTTGTGCGACTGTCAGCTGAAGAAAAGCAACTTTTGGATCGCATTCGCCGTGGTGAAGTAAAGTAACCACTATAGATAGTTATTTTACTTAGATATGTGCTTACTATCTTTGATTTCCACTTTCTATAGTGGATGAGTCGCTGGTTCACTTGTTATAGCGGTTATAGAATGATTCTGCTTGCCATAGTGGTTGTTCAGCAACGCGAGGACATCCCCATGAAGAAGCGTTTTTCCAACCAACAGATCATCAGTATTCTCCGCGAGGCTGAAGCCGGGGTATCTGCCCGTGAACTCTGCCGCAAGCACGCCATTTCCGATGCCACGTTTTACACCTGGCGTAAGAAGTATGGCGGTATGGAAGTGCCTGAGGTTAAGCGCCTGAAGTCGCTTGAAGAAGAGAACACCCGACTCAAGAAGCTGCTCGCCGAAGCCATGCTCGATAAGGAGGCGCTTCAGGTGGCTCTTGGGCGAAAGTACTGACGACAGACCAGAAGCGGGAATGTAAGTATCCCTGTAATCCGTGCCATTCACTTTTAGAGATCTTCCGACATACTGAGTATGTCACCTGTGGAGATCGCTATGCGTAAGATCCTATTCACCGAGCACCAGATCATCGCCGTTCTCAAGTCTGTCGAAGCCGGGCGCACCGTCAAAGATGTGTGTGTAGTGGATCGGTAATTCAGGACACCTCGAAATCCTGTTAATGTTAAAACAGTGAACATGAGGTGATACATGATCAAAACTCGTCGGACTAAACGCACATTTTCCCCGGAGTTCAAACTCGAAGCTATCGAACAGGTTGTTAAATACCAGCGAGATGTACGGGAAGTTGCTCAGGCGCTCGAACTCAACCCTGACCATTTGCGCAAATGGATACGGCTTTATAAGCAGGAACTTCTGGGTATTGAGCCCGTCGGCAATGCTATTACTCCTGAACAGCGCGAAATTCAGCAGCTTAAAGCGCAGATAAAACGTCTTGAGATGGAAAAAGAAATACTAAAGCAGGCTGCCGTGCTGATGAGCGAAGCCCCCGGAAAGTTATCGCGCTAATCACACGGCTGAAAGCAAAGTGGCCTGTGCAGGTTCTTTGTCATTTATTCGGTATTCACCGTAGCGTTTATTACGCGCAGGTGAAGCATCCGGTTAATGTACAAAGAATTGCATTACGAAGTCGGGTGAGAGCACTGCATGCTCTCAGTCGTGGTGCTGCAGGGAGTCGGGCAATCAGCCAGATGTTACGCCAGAGTGGCGTTGATGCAGGCCGGTGGCTGGCGCGACGACTGATGCAGGAATGCGGGCTGACCAGTCACCAGCCTGTTAAACATCGCTACCGAATAAATGAAGACAACAGTCCGGCATTGCCAAACTTATTGAACCGGCAGTTTAACCCCGCCGCACCAAACCGCGTCTGGTGTGGCGATATCAGCTTTATTCGCCTGCAGGACAGGTGGTGCTATCTCGCGCTTGTTGTTGATTTATATTCACGCCGGATTATTGGTTCAGCCCTCTCATTAACCGCTGATGCTGATTTGGTATGCAGGGCTTTGCGTAATGCCCTGGAAACACGGCCGCGTAATGAACGTCTTCTGTTTCATTCAGATCAAGGAGTTCAATATAAAAGTAATAAATACAGAAAGTTACTTTGGCGTTATGGGGTAATGCAAAGTATGAGTCGCAGAGGGAATTGTCTGGATAATTCGCCGATGGAAAGAGTCTTTCGCAGCCTTAAAAGTGAATGGCTTCCCAAAGGTGGTTATGGTGATTTTAGCCATGCGGTACTCGACATAAACCAGTGGATAAATGGTTATTACAACATGTACCGCCCTCATACGAACAATGGTGGATTATCGCCTTACCTGCATGAAGAAAAGTGGAAGCAGGTTATTCCGGTGTCCTGATTTTGTGATCCACTACAGTGCCGCGAGGCCGCTATTTCCGAAGCCAGCTACTACAACTGGAAGGCGAAATATGGCGGGATGGAAGCCGCTGATATCCAAAAAATCAAAGACCTTGAGGACGAGAATCGTCGTCTCAAACAGATGTTTGCCGATCTGAGTCTGGAATGCCGGGCGCTGAAGGACGTTATCGAAAAAAAGCTTTAAAACCAGCGATAAAGCGGGAGCTTGTCTGCTATCTGACTGCACAATTTTCCATGAGCATCCGCCAGGCATGCAGGACCGTATCGCTGAGCAGGACGGTGTATTTTTATCAGCCCGATACCCGGCGTGATGAACCGGTTATCCTGGCGTTGACTGAACTGGCAGAACGCTATCCGCGATACGGATTTAAGAAGCTTTTTCAGGTGCTTCGCAGGCAGGGGCACGTCTGGAATCACAAGCGGGTACACCGGATTTACTGTCTGTTAAAACTCAATTTTCGTCGTAAGGGTAAACAACGCCTGCCGGTGCGCAATCCGGCCCCGCTGGCAACGCCGGAAGCGCTCAATCAGAGCTGGTCGATTGATTTTATGCACGATGCGCTCGTCTGCGGCAGACGCTTTCGAACCTTCAACGTGGTGGATGATTTTAACCGTGAAGCTCTGGCGATAGAAATTGACCTGAATATCCCGGCGCAGCGGGTTGTGCGGGTGCTGGACAGGATAGTGGCAAACCGTGGATATCCGCTGAAAATGCGGATGGATAACGGGCAGGAACTGTTATCACTGGCTCTGGCACAGTGGGCGGAAGAACACGGGGTGATGCTGGAGTTTATCAAACCGGGTAAGCCTACACAGAATGCCTTTATTGAACGGTTTAACCGTAAGCGTCATCTCAGTACCGTCTGGTGATTTTCTGACGCATTCGACAAAGTGGTGTCCACCAAAAATATGATCTGCGCCCCAGATCTTGGACAACCCTATGCAGCTTGCCTTAGTCGGTATTCTATCGGACTAAGGCCTCCAAGTTTTTCTTTTATTCTCAGCTTGTTGTAATAATCAATATAGCTGATGATGTCTCGCTTTAACTCTTCCACGCTTTTGTACTCATTAAGGTAATAGCATTCAGCTTTCAACGTCCCGAAGAAGCTCTCTATTGCGGCATTATCAAGGCAATTTCCCTTACGTGACATGCTCTGGGTTATACCATTGCTCTTTAACCACCGCTTCCATCGCGGCATCTGATATTGCCAGCCTTGATCGCTATGCAGGAGTGGTCGTTCATCTTTAGTCAACAGTTTCAGTGCGTCGGTGAGCATGGTATTCACCATCGATGGCAAGGGGCGGGCAGCAAGGTTGTAAGCGATAATTTCACCATTATAGAGATCCATTATTGGTGATAAATAAAGCTTCCGACCATTAACTTTAAATTCGGTGACATCTGTTACCCACTTTTCGTTCGGTCGCTCAGCATCAAACTGTCGTTTCAGGATGTTATCGCAGGCTCTTCCTTCTGACCCTCTGTATGATCGGTATTTTTTTACGCGAATCAGACTGCTAATCCCCAGCTCTTTCATTAATTTTCTGACAGTTTTACCGTTAAGTAAAACCCCCTCGTTACGGCACGCCAATCTGATCCTTCGGTAACCGTATCGACCTTTGTGCTGTGTCCACATTACGTGGGTAGGATCAGATGTTCAGCACAAGCGCCCGGGCAAACTGATACCGATCCGGGTCAGCAAGACGTCGGATATGATAATAGAATGTGCTCCGCGGCAACTCAGCGGCAATTAACAGCCGGGACAAAGGCCATTCCTGCCTTAGCTCATTAACAACGCTCACTTTTTCTTGTGTGCTGAGCGTGTTTTCTCCTGAACCAAGGCTTTCAGCTTTTTTAAGTAGGCATTTTCAACCCTTAGCTGTTCAAGCTCCTCTCGCTCGCTATTGGTCAGCTCTGGCTCTGGTATTGACGGTACGATATTTTTATCGGTCAAGGTGCTGATCTTTCTGTGCTTTATGGTGAAGGCATCATCACCATATTTCCTATATTTTTCAATCCATCGACATATTGTATTGAAAGCTGGTAACCCATGTTTAACCGCTGTTTCTCGAGCGGAAAAGCCACCATTTACGACCTCCTTCACCACCATAAGTTTGAAATCAGCAGAATGACGACCCTTCTTACCGCTAAGAATTTCAATCCCATGCTCCCTGTAAACGTATGCCCACTTTCGTACCGAGCTTGGACAAAGGTTGTACATTTTAGCTACAGCTTTCAGACTCAACTCACCTTCAAGATATTTTTCTGCGACTTCCTGTTTGAATTTCAATGAAAATTTTGCCATGCGCCCTCGGACTTCAATCTAGTGTCTAACTTTTGGGGCGCAGATCAATTAGTAGTGGGATCCAAAGTGTCAGATATGCTGAAAAATGTGACTCCCGGCAGGCGTAAGGGCTGCCCTAATTATTCTCCTGAGTTTAAGCAGCAGCTTGTTGCTGCCTCCTGCGAACCCGGTATCTCCATCTCAAAACTGGCGCTCGAAAATGGCATTAACGCCAATCTGTTGTTCAAATGGCGCCAACAATGGCGTGAGGGAAAGCTGCTATTACCTTCCTCAGAGAGTCCTCAGCTACTCCCTGTGACTCTCGATGCCTCCTCCGTACAGCCAGAACTAACCGCTGAGGGCCCGGAGGCTCTCAGTATCAGCTGTGAGGTAACGTTCCGGCACGGGACGCTTCGCCTCAACGGCACCGTCAGCGAAAAGCTCCTGACTCTGCTGATACAGGAACTGAAGCGATGATCCCGTTACCTTCCGGGACCAAAATCTGGCTGGTTGCCGGCATCACCGACATGCGCAACGGCTTCAACGGGCTGGCTGCAAAAGTGCAGACGGCGCTGAAAGACGATCCGATGTCCGGCCACGTCTTCATCTTTCGGGGCCGCAGTGGCAGCCAGGTCAAACTGCTCTGGTCAACCGGTGACGGGCTGTGTCTGCTCACGAAACGGCTGGAGCGTGGGCGCTTCGCCTGGCCGTCGGCCCGCGATGGAAAAGTGTTCCTGACCCCGGCACAGCTGGCGATGCTGATGGAAGGCATCGACTGGCGGCAGCCAAAGCGGTTGCTGACATCCCTGACCATGCTGTAAATCTCTTTATCCTGGTTGTTGCTGAATAAGCCTGGTAAAATACGGGCTTATGAACGACACCTCTTCTGACGATATCCTTCTGCTGAAACAGCGCCTTGCCGAACAGGAAGCGCTGAACCGTGCCTTGCTGGAAAAACTGGCCGACCGGGAGCGTGAAATAGACCATCTGCAGGCGCAGCTGGATAAACTTCGCCGGATGAACTTCGGCAGTCGTTCCGAAAAAGTCTCCCGCCGTATCGCACAGATGGAAGCCGACCTGAAGGCGCTTCAGAAGGAAAGCGATGCGCTGACCGGTCGGGTGGATGACCCGACAATGCAGCGTCCGCTGCGTCAGACCCGCGCCCGTAAACCGTTCCCCGAATCACTCCCCCGTGATGAAAAAAGGTTGCTGCCGACAGAGGCATGCTGCCCGGACTGCGGCGGTGCGTTGAGTTATCTGGGTGAGGACAGCGCGGAACAGCTGGAGCTGATGCGCAGTGCCTTCCGGGTTATCCGGACGGTGCGGGAAAAGCACGCCTGCACAAAATGCGACGCTATCGTGCAGGCACCCGCCCCGTCACGTCCCATCGAGCGGGGTATCGCCGGGTCTGGTCTGCTTGCCCGGGTCCTGACGTCAAAATATGCAGAGCATACGCCACTGTACCGCCAGTCAGAGATATACGGCCGCCAGGGTGTGGAGTTGCGGCGGTCACTCCTGTCGGGCTGGGTGGATGCATGCTGCCGGTTGTTGTCCCCGCTGGAAGAGGCCTTGCAGCAATACGTGCTGACCGACGGGAAGCTCCACGCGGATGACACGCCGGTCCCGGTGCTGTTGCCAGGTAATAAGAAAACGAAGACCGGACGCTTATGGACATATGTTCGCGACGACCGTAACGCCGGGTCAGCGCTGGCCCCGGCAGTCTGGTTCGCCTACTCACCGGACAGAAAAGGCATCCATCCGCAGACTCATCTGGCCGGCTTCAGCGGTGTGCTGCAGGCCGATGCGTACGCCGGGTTCAACGAGCTCTACCGCGAAGGCCATGTACAGGAAGCCGCGTGCTGGGCACATGCCCGACGTAAAATCCATGACGTTCACGTCCGCACTCCGTCTCCGCTGACAGAAGAAGCCCTGAAACGTATCGGCGAGCTGTATGACATCGAGGCGGATATCAGGGGAGCACCGGCAGAGAAGCGCCGTGCGGAACGTCAGCTGAAAACGAAACCGTTACTGACATCACTGGAAAGCTGGCTGCGGGAAAAAATGAAAACCCTGTCGCGACACTCGGAGCTGGCGAAGGCGTTCGCGTATGCCCTGAACCAGTGGTCAGCCCTGACGTATTACGCAGAAGATGGCTGGGCTGAGGCAGATAACAACATCGCCGAGAATGCGCTGCGGATGGTCAGTCCGGGGCGAAAAAACTTCCTGTTCTTCGGTTCTGACCATGGTGGTGAGCGGGGAGCACTGCTGTACAGCCTGATCGGGACGTGCAGACTGAACGACGTGGATCCAGAAAGCTACCTTCGCCATGTGCTTGACGTTATCGCAGACTGGCCGGTCAATCGGGTGAGTGAACTGCTCCCCTGGCGCGTAGAACTGCCAACTTAATAACACATCCCCGTCAATACGGTTCTAGCTGGACGCTTACGAGAAGACGGAAATCTCAAAAAGTGTGTGGAACTAAAACGGGTGTGCTTACAGGAAGCCGTGGAGTTGATGTGTGCTTACATAGAGTGGTAATAGGCGAAGATATTTATGAAGTTCTAGCCTATTAAACTTCTGAAGTCATTTTCAGGATGTCATTTGTCAACATTACACCAACACAAAAATCATAATGGAGTTAAAAAACGCCATTATTAATAAGGCTTAGGGTAGGTAAAGGTAAATGTTGAAAATTGCTGGAGCCACAGGTGAATACTATCAACCGACTCCAGAAATAAAAACTATCAATTCTCACGAAAAAGAAAACACAGTGTAGTTAAAACTGAAGAGGGAGTTCTCTATTAATTGAGATGAGAATTCCTTTGTCAACAGTAATATATTTACCTATTTTTAGTTCTTGCAGTATTTTAAATGTATGACTACGGGAAATTTTTGTCCTTTCGGTAATGTATGCCGAAATGCTTTCTTTATGAATCATACCCCGAGAGAACTGATGTATATATCGATACAAAAGGGAACGAATCACAATGTAATGTGTTTCGGCATTCCTCTCACTATAAACTTCAACCAATGCAGCTATCATGCGTGACAGTATTTTTGTTGCTATAATGCTTATTTCACCCCCCATACTAACCATTGATTCCCATTGAACAATGCTAATGCTGAAAATTTGTGTATCAACATTCGAAAAATAATCAAGTTCTATTGATTCAAAATACTGTTCAACCAAGCCAAGCGGGATGTGCTTGAAAATTCTTGCGAGAATAAAATCATCAGACCTAACTGAAACAGATACGTTACCCTCAATAATGAAATAAATCCTATCATCAGGAATAATAAACGATTCGCTCATGGGAAGTGAAATTTTAACGCCTTCGGCGATGATTATGTCAATTAATGGGCTCAAGTCCATTCTTTCAAATGCATCGTTAACAGCAAGCATGCTGTCCTGCCGAGTCCTGTTCATAGTTTTACAATCTCCTGCGCGACATGAATGTCTATCAATGTTAATAATATGGAGAACATCATTAATCATCAACTGTATCGATTCATAAGATAGTCTATTTCAGGATTACTGGCAACTAACACAGAGGCAGAAATCACCCGCAATAAAAGAAGCGCTTTTAGTAAAACACATAACTATGTATGAAAAACATGTGATAATAAATAGAACTGGGCTCTATGGCGTCCAGTATTATATTTTAAAATTGCTTTGTGAAGCTATATGCATTTTTATCTCAAAATGAGGTATGCGATACTCATGCTGAGGCGGCGATATGATGTCTCATTACACTATGAATGTGAAGTCTAATAGTGGATGATGAAATAGTGTAAAACTATGGTAAAGTCGCATAATTACACCTAGTGAGGGTTGCGTGTGAGCGTTAGGGATATGCTATATGAGCATGAGAGATGGGTGTTCTCAAAAAATGAAGAGGGTCAACGACTTCATTTAAATGAGAAGGATCTAAATGGTATGTATTTTTCCAGTGCAAATATGCGCGGCGGCATCCTTACAAACTGCAATATGCAGAATACAGTTATGCGCTACGCGAATTTCCGTAGCGCGTTGTTAAATAATACAGACTTCAGCAACGCGGATTTACGTGGTGCTGATTTACGAGGAGCCAATTTAACTGGATGTAACCTGTACCGGACGCAATTGTATGGATGTGATTTAAGGGAAGCGAAGTTGCCAGTGAATTCATTTATGATTCATCATGGGAACGATTTCATATTTTATTTCAACGATGTGTCAGTTTTGGTTAACAAAGATTTCTATACACTAGATGATTGTATGGAAATGCAAACTGTCAATGCTGCTATCAAAACCGTATTAGAGGCGCTAACAAATAATAATAATAGGGTAGGGTAGTAACACATTGATATAAAAAATTTAATGATCTATTTATGTAATGACTAGATATATTTTTTACTGAAGGCCGAGTTACTTTCTTATGTATATAAATAGCCCGATCAACTTCAACATGTTTTTGACATTGTGATTCAAGTAACATTGTAGTCAAATTCAACAAGCGTCAGTCTGTCTAGACATTTCCGGTCCTTACGATGATGTATGTTCGAACACCTCCGTACTGACTGAACCGCCCCGGTAATCCTGAAGACTACACTCTTTGAGAGAGGTACCCAGGATGACAAAACATAACCGATTTCCCCCTGAAGTGATCTTACCCATCAATAGTGGACACGCTGCTAAGTGAGTAAACTCTCAACCAGAGGTATCTCACATGACAAAACCAGCATCAACCATCAAAAAGCCCCGCAAGCAGCACACACCTGAATTCCGTCAGGAAGCCCTTAAACTGGCTGAGCGTATTGGTGTTGCCGCCGCATCCCGCGAGCTCAGCCTGTATGAATCGCAGCTCTATAACTGGCGTAGTAAACAGCAGCAACAGCTCGCATCCTCTGACCGTGAAAATGAACTCGCTGCTGAAAATGCCCGTCTCAAACGCCAGCTGGCGGAACAGGCTGAGGAGCTGGCTATCCTCCAAAAGGCCGCGACATACTTCGCGAAGCGCCTGAAATGAAGTATGTCTTTATCGAAAAACATCAGGCCGAATTCAGCATCAAAGCGATGTGTCGCGTCCTCCGGGTGGCCCGCAGCGGCTGGTATGTCTGGCGTCAGCGACGTTCTGTGATGAGTTCACGTCAGCAGTATCGTCAGTGCTGCGATAGCGCCGTTCGTGATGCCTTCGGGCAGGCGAAGCAGCGCTATGGCGCGCCACGCCTGACAGACGAGTTGCGGGCGCAGGGCCTGACGTAAATGTCAAAACAGTGGCCGCCAGCCTGCGTCGTCAGGGGCTGCGGGCGAAAGCCTCGTGCCGGTTCAGCCCGGTCAGCTACCGTGAGCACGGGCTGCCCGTGTCAGAAAATTTACTGAAACAGGATTTTTACGCCAGCGGCCCGAACCAGAAGTGGGCCGGAGACATCACGTATCTGCGCACAGACGAAGGCTGGCTGTATCTGGCGGTGGTTATCGACCTGTGGTCGCGTGCTGTTATCGGCTGGTCAATGTCACCCCGCATGACGGCACAGCTTGCCTGCGATGCACTACAAATGGCCCTCTGGCGGCGTAAACGCCCGGAGAATGTCATTGTTCACAGTGACCGTGGCGGTCAGTATTGCTCAGCGGATTATCAGGCATTACTGAAACGGCATAATCTGCGTGGCAGTATGAGTGCAAAAGGGAACTGTTATGATAATGCCTGCGCGGAAAGCTTTTTCCACTCGCTGAAGGTGGAATGTATCCACGGGGAACGCTTTATCAGCCGGGAAATAATGCGAACAACGGTGTTTAATTATATCGAGTGTGATTACAATCGGTGGCGTCGTCACAGTGCGTGTGGCGGTATCAGCCCGGAACAATTTGAAAACCAGAACCTCGCTTAGGCCTGTGTCCATTTTTGGTGGGGAAGATCAAAGTTCGTCAACGCGCTATTCGTATGGTTCTGGAAAACCAGAATACCTACAACTCACAATGGGCCGCTATCTGCTCCATTGCCCCTAAAATCGGCTGCACTCCCGAGACATTGCGTATCTGGATCCGTCAGCATGAGCCCGTTGATGATGAGCAGAATGTGCTGACTGCCAGTGAACGCCAGCGTCTGAAAGAACTGGAACGGGAAGTCCGGGAGTTGCGCCGCAGCAATGATATTCTGTGTCAGGCTTCAGCGTATTTTACCCAGGCGGAGCTCGACCGCCACTGGAAAAAATAATGCCGCTTCTGGAAAATCTGAGCGGTGAACACGGGGTCGGGCCAGTCTGTCATGAGCTGGATATTGCTCCGTCAACGTACTACTGGCATCAGCAACGTCGGAAGTATCCTGAACGACGCAGTAGTCGGGATAAACGTGATGTCGTGCTGATACCTGAGATACAGCGCGTATACGAAGAAAACTACAGCGTTTACGGTGTGCGTAAGGTCTGGCGACAGCTAAAACGTGAAGGCGTCAGTGTTGCCCGTTGCACCATTGAGCGCCTGATGAAAGCCCTGCAGCTACGTGGGGTGACACGCGGCAAAGTGTCAGAACCACCCGCAGCAGCAAAGTCGAAACACCACAGGATCGGGTGAACCGTCAGTTCGTGGCTGAACGGCCCGATAGTCTTTGGGTGGCCGATTTTACCTACGTCAGCACCTGGCAGGGTTTCGCATATGTGGCCTTCATAATTGATGTGTTCGACGGTTTTATCGTGGGCTGGCGGGTCTCATCCACGATGGCAATGTCGTTCGTGCTGGATGCACTGGAGCAGGCGCTGTGGGCCAGACGCGGAGCTGCTGGCTTCAACAGGCAGTACGGGCGACTCATATGACAATGCGATGGCAGAAAGTATCAACGGGTTGTACAAAGCGGAGGTGATCCACAGGCAAAGCTGGAAAACCCGACAGGATGTTGAGCTGGCCACGCTGAAATGGGTGGACTGGTACAATAATCACCGATTGATGGAACGCACCGGATATATCCCGCCAGTGGAGGCAGAAAAAGCCTATTACGCTTCGCTGAATGACCGGGATGTGGCAACCTGATCACTCAGGCAAAATACTCTTCAGGAAAACCGGAGCGGTTCAATTTTGATTTGTTCCGGGGTTATTGGAGAGGCGTTTGATATTTTGCCCTGCCGGTCATCACGCAGCTGTTTTACCCATTTCATCATCGTAGAAAGGCCAGCGTCCATGGCCTTCGCTGTCTGAGCGGTTGTAATATTTTGAACGACGACCAACTGGGGTGATTCACGTCTGAATTCAGAACTAAATTTCATTCATTTTCAATGATGCACCTGTGTTGTTCTGAGGTGATCATGTAAGCACACCCGTTTTAGTTCCACGCACTTTTTGAGATTTCTGGTTTCTCAGCCATCAGCCGGTACTCTTCCGGTGTCAGGTTATTCAGGGATTCATGGGGCCGCTCACTGTTGTATTCGTTCAGCCAGCGTTCCGTTATTTCCCGTGCTTCGTTCAGCGTTCTGAACAGATAAAAATCCAGTATTTCGGTCCGGTATGTTCGGTTAAATCGTTCGATAAAGGCGTTCTGCGTCGGCTTACCCGGCTTGATAAATTCCAGCATCACACCATGCTCTTCAGCCCATTGCGCCAGAGTCAGTGAGATCAGTTCCGGCCCATTATCCATCCGCATCTTTAGCGGATATCCACGGTTTGCCACTATCCTGTCCAGCACCCGCACAACCCGCTGCGCCGGGATATTCAGGTCAATTTCTATCGCCAGAGCCTCGCGGTTAAAATCATCCACGACGTTGAAAGTCCGAAAACGTCGGCCACATGTCAGCGCGTCGTGCATAAAATCAATCGACCAGCTCTGGTTAAGTGCCTCAGGTGTCGCAAGTGGAGCCGGATTGCGCACCGGTAGACGTTGCTTTCCTTTACGACGAAAGTTCAGTTTCAGCAGACAGTAAATCCGGTGTACACGCTTGTGGTTCCAGGCGTTACCTTGCCTGCGAAGCACCTGAAAAAGCTTCTTAAATCCGTATCGCGGATAGCGTTCTGCCAGTTCAGTCAACGCCAGGATCACCGGTTCATCACGTCGTGTCTCCGGTTGATAACGAAACACCGTCCTGCTCAGCGATAACATCCTGCATGCCTGGCGTATGCTCATCGTAAAATGTACGGTCAGATAGCTGACGAGCTCACGATTTATCGCTGGTTTTAAAGCTTTTTTTCGATGACGTCTTTCAGCGCCCGGCATTCCAGACTCAGATCGGCAAACATCTGTTTGAGACGACGATTCTCGTCCTCAAGATCTTTGATTTTTTTGATATCAGCGGCCTCCATCCCGCCATATTTCGCCTTCCAGTTGTAGTAGCTGGCTTCGGAAATTGCGGCCTCGCGGCACACATCTTTGACGGTCCTGCCCGCTTCGACTGATTTCAGGACGGCGATGATCTGGTGCTCGGTGAATCGGATCTTACGCATCGCGATCTCCACAGGTGACATAATCAGTATGTCGGAAGATCTCTAAAAGTGAATGGCACGGATTACAGGGATACTTACAATCATATCTCCTATGTTTTTCAGCAAAACAATAAATATGGTCTCGGTGAGACTCTGAATATGACAGGTTTATTTCGAGAAATGCGGACAAATTTTTGAGCAGTCTTTTTTAGGCACTAAAAATTTCTAGGCTACCTGGCAATATGGTTGAAAGTGCCCGCTCCAGTATTGGACTTCAATGCTGAGGCGAAGGTGCGTATCATGCACCTGATTCGAGAGTGGGATATAAATATATTTATGGTCAATAATACTGAGCAGAATAATGTCTGGTAGGCTCTCGTCTTTATGCGGTGATAATCCGATTATATAAGTTATATCTATGGAGTGGTACAAATAATGAAGTTCGCTAAACTTGCCCTGGTTGTATGTATGAGTGTTGCTGGTATGAATTCTGCGCTGGCAGCAGGTCCTAGTGGCGATGCACCAACAGGTGTTGATCAGGGACACGGTCAAATTACTTTCACCGGTTCAATCATCGATGCGCCGTGCTCTATCTCTCCTGAGTCACAGGATCAGACAGTTCCACTGGGCGAAATTTCTTCTGCAGCCCTCAAAGATGGTGGCACGTCCACTGCAGTACCGTTTACGATTGACCTTGATAACTGCGACACGTCTGGTTTAACGGATAAGACAGTAAGCGTTACTTTCACCGGTGCTGCTTCCGATGTTGGAACTAATTTACTTGCGCTGAATGGCGACGCTAAAGGTGCAGGTATCGGTATTAAAGATGTAGCCGGCAATGATATTGTGTTAGGTACCGCTACGGACCCACAGAACGTAAATGACAGTAATAACCAGCTGCATTTCTCCGCTTTCTTGCAGGGTGATAATGCTTCAGGTGCAATCATTCCTGGTGGCTTTACTTCTGTAGCACAATTTACTTTGGCTTATAATTAATTTTATTGATCTAGAGCTGGAGCCAAGGATGGCTCTAATATTCAAACACCTTGAGAGGAAAAGGTGCGATGCGTCGGAAAATAATTCCGCTAATTTTGTTACTTGGGTTGTCATCCCTTGCCAACGCTAAAGATTCTGGGCATGGGACTGTTAATATGGAAGGCTCAATTATCGACTCGGCATGTGCAGTGGATACGAAGAGTAGATATCAGGTTGTTGATATGCACTCTCAGCCTCTGAGCGAAATGATTAGTGATGGCAGAGCATATGACTACCCATTTTCAATACATCTAATTAATTGCTCACTCGTACACGCGGGGCATCAAACAGAAAGCTGGCAAGCCTTCCAGGTTACATTCGATGGAAAAGTAGATGGAGATAATTTTGGCTTGGATGGTGACGCAGAAGGAATCTCATTGCAGATACATGATGATGGCGGGAATGTCTCACATCCCGGCATCGCTATGCCTGCCAGGAGTTTAAAACCAGGTGATATGACATTAAATTATACAATGAGTCTGATTAGTAATGACAAAGGTCTAAAATCAGGAAGTTTTCATACTACGGTTCGATATAAATTAGACTACTACTGATTATAAAAGTTGTTAATTCAAGGTGTGTGAAGTGAAAAACAATAACCAAAAATCAAGACCATTGCCATTTAGAGAACGCATTGCTTCTGCAACGCTATCGATTGTATTAAGTGGGGTCAGTATTTGCTCACATGCCGAAGAAATTCAATTTAATACAGATGTCTTAGATGTCAAAGATAGAAGTAACATAGATATCGGCAGATTCTCTAAGTCTGGCTACATTATGCCTGGCGCTTACGATTTTAGTGTAAGTGTTAATACACAGACTTTACCCGAAGAGTACACTGTTAATTTCATCGACGATCCTGATTCAAAAAATAGCAGCTACGCATGTCTGACGGCTGAAATCGTTGATCAACTAGGCTTAAAAGATAGTGCAAAAGAAAAGTTGATTTGGAAAGATAAAGGGCAATGCCTTGATATCAACAGCCTTCCAGGTCTGACTGCAAAAGGTGATTTAGGATCTTCAACGCTTATAATAAATATTCCGCAAGCTTATATGGAATATACCGCGCCGGATTGGGATCCTCCATCTCGTTGGGATCATGGGATAAACGGTTTTTTGTTTGATTATAATGTCAATGCAACGTCTAATTGGCAGCATAGCGATTATAATCAAGATAAAGATTATTCCCTTAGTGGTAATGGCACAACTGGGGTAAATTTAGGAAATTGGCGCTTCCGTGCCGATTGGCAGGCGAATTTAGATCATGCAACCGGGTCTGGTGACAATAGTCAAAAAAAGGTAGATATCAGTCGAGCCTACGCATATAGACCGATTCCTTCAATAGGCGCTAAACTAACCGTAGGTGATGATTACTTTGACTCTGACGTATTCGATAGCTTCCGTTTTGTAGGGGCAAGCCTCGATACTGACGATAATATGTTACCTCCCAACTTACGTGGCTATGCACCAGAGATTACCGGTGTCGCGAGAACAAATGCAAAAGTTACTGTCAGCCAACAAGGCAGGGTACTCTATGATACACAGGTGGCGGCAGGGCCATTCAAAATTCAAGATATTAGTGATTCCGTATCTGGGAGCTTAGATGTACGCGTTGAAGAGCAAGACGGTTCGGTACAAACATATCAAGTTAATACGGCAAGCGTTCCCTATCTAACACGACCAGGGAGTATCCGTTACAAGCTTGCTGTAGGTAAGCCTCGCGAATATGACTATGGCTCGTCAGACACAGAGAATCAAGACGGTACTGATAATTACAATGACAGCTATGATTATAGTGATTATGGCCCTTCATTCGGCTCCGGTGAGATTTCTTGGGGTATAAGTAACGGCTGGTCTCTTTATGGAGGCGCTATTGGCGGCAAAGACTATAATTCCCTTTCGCTTGGGGTTGGTCGTGATATGCTGGCATTGGGTGCTGTGGCTCTTGATTTTACAGGTTCTCGAGCCTTGGTCCCTCAAAGTGATAAAAGCCTCACCGGTGGGTCAGTGCGCGTAAGCTATTCTAAAAACTTTGATGAGTACGATAGCCAAGTGACTTTTGCAGGCTACCGTTTCTCTCAAAAAGATTTTATGACAATGAGTGAGTACCTCGATGCAATCCATGGTGATGATACACAAGAAAATAGCAAACAAAAATACACAATAACGTTCAATAAGCAATTCCGTAAGTCAGGAATGAGCATTTATGCTAATTTTAGTCATGAAACTTATTGGAATAGCCCAGTAAATAACTACTACAACGTCTCACTTTCGCGTACGTTTGACGCGTTTGGTTTTCATAACATAAGTCTTTCTTTGACAGCATTTAAAAACAAATATAACAATACAAATGATAATGGGGCCTACTTGGGCCTTACACTACCCATTGGCGATAACGATAGCGTGAGTTTTAACTCATCGCTCAGTAACAATGAGCTAAGCAATAGTGCTAGCTATTATAATACTATTGACGATCATAATAGCTATCAGTTAAGTGCCGGGGAGTCCAGCGACGGACCAACAGCAAGCGGCTATTATACCTATTTAGGAGATGCGGCTGAAGTTGATAGTAATATGAGCTATCAGGCAAATCAGTTCACTTCCGTAGGTGTGAGTATAAAAGGTGGGTTTACAGCGACATCAAAAGGCGCTGCATTACATCGTACGAACTCAATGGGTGAGGCCAGGTTGATGGTTGATGTTGGAGATACCGCTAATGTACCTGTTCAGGGATACGGTGCAACTGTACGTACAAATAGCATGGGTGTAGCGGTGATTTCAGATGTAAATAGTTATTACCGTAGTAAAGCAAATATCGATATTAATAATCTCGATAACAACGTTGATGTCACAAATTCCGTTGTACAAGCAACACTGACTGAAGGTGCAATTGGTTATCGTAAGTTCGCCGTGATTACCGGCGAAAAAGCAATGGCAACAATACGGCTTGCAGATGGCTCAGCACCTCCATTTGGGGCATTAATAACAAATAAAGATAAGCAACAAACCGGAATCGTTGGCGATGATGGGACTGTTTATTTAAGTGGTATTAATGCCAACGAAGAAATGAATATAGAGTGGGATGGTAAAAAACAATGTTCGATTATACTACCGAGTGCGCTGCCTAAGGATTTAACATTGTCAGGAATCAACCTGCTGCTTCCATGCAAATAATTTATTAAATGAAACCATTATTTATATCGATGAGCAAATATATATGAGTACGAATAAGTCTTTCACCCTGTTAGGGGGACGCATGAACAAAAAACATTTAGCTATCATTGGTGGTTTAGCTGGAATGCTATACACACAATTCGCCTCAGCAGCTATAGCTCTTGATCGAACTCGTATTATCTACGATGGTGCAAATCGCTCTGTTTCTGTGGCGGTTTCAAATGAGAATAAGGACTTGCCATATTTAGCCCAGTCATGGCTGGAAGATGATAAGGGTAATAAAATATCTACTCCGATTGCCGCACTACCCCCAATTCAGCGCATTGATGCCGGTGGTAAGAGCCAGATTAAGCTTCAGGCGCTTCCTGAGGTGAACTCTCTTCCTCAGGATAGAGAGTCGGTGTATTATTTTAACCTTCGTGAAATTCCACCAAGGAGTAACAAACCGAATACGTTACAAATTGCACTCCAAACACGTATCAAATTGTTCTATCGCCCGAAAGCAATTGCTGTTAAACAATCAGATGCACCATGGCAGGAAAAACTAACATTGTCTTATGCAGGTGGCAAAGCTGTAGCTAAAAATCCAACCGCATATTACGTAACATTAATTGATGTTAAAAAGAATGGTAAGACAATCGAAGGGTTTCAGCCAATGATGGTTCCACCGAAAGGGGAAGCAACCATTCCAGGAAATAGCAGTGATTTGGGAAATGCACCAGTATTAACATATGTTAATGATTTTGGTGGGCGACCAACAATGAAGCTTCAGTGTAATGCCGGGCAATGTCATGTCGTGGAAAGCACTAATAATTAAGTTTGTAGGCACTCTTGAAAGATAGAAATTTGAATATAACTCTCCGGTGAATTAAATGCTAAAAACACTGCTATCTTTCTCTGTTGCTTTCTCCCTCTCATTATCGGCCTACGCTAACCCGCCGGCCGATAACTGGGATGTAGATGGTGAGCATGGTGAAATTTATGTCACAGGGCAAATGACTGAAGGTGCTTGCCAACTTGATATGGGATCTGCGCTACAAGAAATTTCATTAGGTGACGTTTCTACGCAACAATTAAAAAATATTGGCGAGAGGTCAGCTCCAGTGACTTTCCAACTACGCCTGCGCAATTGTGTTAGGGTGCATTCTTCTCAAACGAATGAGCGCACGGACAGTAAAGCATGGAGTGAAGGCCAGCCAGTAATTTCAGTAACGTTTCTCGCGCCTGCAGATGCAGATAATCCCCAATTAGTCAAAGTTCAAGGGAAATCTATCTCTGGTGTAGGGTTGCGTATTACTGATGAACTTCACCGAGATATTCAGTTGGGAAGCAGGAGTCAACCAATATTTTTAACTCCTAGAAATGACACCTTAACATACTATGTTTCTCCTGAAAGAACGCAGGCACCGCTTAACGCAGATGCGTACTCCGCTACTGTAAATTTTAGACTCAATTATGACTAGGCTTAAGCATGAGTGTATTATGCAGATATATAAAACTAATCAGTGTCATTTGTGTTCTTATATCATTTGATATTAGTACGGCGGTGGCTGGTTCGACATCGTCTACCGCTTATATAAAAGGTACAGTGAGGGCTTTAACCTGTACTATTGCAGACATAAATGTTGACTTCGGAAATGTTACTACCACGCAGATAGACGGCAATTCATATAAGATTCAGACGATTCACCCAAATATAACATGCGAGGATCTCGATTCTAACAGTCTGGCGTTTGCGATTAGTGGTACTACAGCAAGCTTCGGAAGTGGGCTTTTGGCGACTTCTGTCCCTGGTTTAGGTGTGCAGTTTAAATCTAATGAGGGTAATATACCGTTGAATAGTGGTAAAATTGACTTTGATTACACATCATCAGTACCAGCTATTCAGCTTGTGTTAGCCAAAGACTCCTCTGTTAATTTGTCGGGCCAGGATTTTACAGCAGCTGCAACATTAAGTGTCGGCTATAACTGATTAAAGGAGAATACCATGCGCTTCTTACCACTTGTCTCCGGTGTTTGTATTTTTATCTCTATCGCATCGACATGTTCTTATGCCGTAGATAACGAAGCTAAGATTAGTATTAAAGGTACTTTAACCGAACCTCCGCCCTGTACCATAAGCGATGGTTCGGCGATAGATGTCGATTTTGGTAGTAATGTCGGTATTGACCGTATCGATGGTGTTAATTATATGCGACCAGTTAACTATACAATAGTCTGCAATCCTAACCCTGAAAATCTGGGGCTCGGTTTAACCTTTATTGGTACAGCGTCAAGTTTTAATACTTCCGCAGTTCAAACGGATGTGAGTGGATTGGGGATTGAGCTATTACAGGGAGGGGTACCATTTGAAATGAATAAACGAATAACAATAGACTTGAACTCTCCTCCAGTATTGCAAGCTGTCCCAGTTAAAGACCCTTCAACTGGTGATTTACCCGAGGGAGCATTCTCAGCGACTGCGACTTTACTGGCAAATTATGAATAAGAGTATCATTTCATGAAATTAAAATTTTCACTCTTGTCCCTTACTACTGGAGCAATGGCTCTCATTTTCAGTAATTTTGCAAGCGCAGCTACAGGCGGGACAGCAATGAACTTTCACGGCACATTAGTGAATGAACCTTGCACAGTTCAACCCGGTGACGAAAATATTACCTTAAATTTTGGTACAGTTATCGATAAAGGTCTATATCAATATCAAAAGACCAATAGTCAACCCTTTAGCATCCACTTGGTTGACTGTGCTATTAGTAGCTGGGCGGGGGACGGTACGGTAACCGTTAAGTTTTCAGGCCCAGCCAGCACTGAACTTCCGGGTTACTTAGCTGTGACAGATGAAGCCACCGGTAGCACTGATATGGGGATCGCTATCGGCATCCAAACATCAGATGGGACGCTTTTACCTTTAGATCAAACTACTACCCCGATTCTATTACGTGACGGTAGTGATGCATTAAACTTTATGGCGTTTGTTGAAGGTGAACCAAGTGCATTGCAAAATGAGTCTATAAAACGTGGCAGCTTTAGTGCCGTAGCGACATTTTATCTTGAGTATCAATAAAATTAATTAATCGGCTTTATTTTCATGAATAATTTAATGGTGACACTTTGAAATTCCCTATTTTTATTAAGGGAGCTATTTTTTTGCTCCTAACATCGTTGACGAGCTGCGCATTTGCCAGTGTGTCAGGTAGTGCAAAAGATTCGCATGGTGATATAATAAACTGGACCTTTTCTGATTCAAGTACCGTTGGGAGAGCGAATGTTAGTGGAAGCTGCACCTATGAATATGCATTCACTTCCCTAACAGGTTCTAGCAACACCAGTTGTGGTGTGCAGTTATGCGCCCCTAGTCTTAACAATTGTGATTCTGCTAACTCTATATTGGGCTATTATCCCCAAGGGCAAGCAGTAAAACAGGGAACTCGAGTTACTTTTTCTGGTACAGTTGACTGTAGCGAACCTGGTGTTAATACATTGCGTTGGACATTGACTAGTACGAAAGCCGAATTTGGTCCTACCAATTTTATTTGTGGCCAAGGGGGCGTGGGTTCTACAACTTCTTGCCATATAACGGCACCAACAATAAATTACCCCAGCATGTCGACATCAGAATGGGATGGTAATACTGCCCAAGGAGAGGTACCTTGGTCTTGTAGTTCTACGGCCAGTATTACTTTTTCTGTTAACACGGCACAAGTTACAGCTCTAGGCGCTAAAGAAAGTGTAAGCTTTCACAATTCTTCCGGGGGAGAAGTGGGCAGCATAACGATCACTGGACATTCAAGTGGAAGTACAATTTTATATTCAAAACTTTCTGGCACTCCTACCGCGGATGGTGATTTCCAGACAAACCATGTTATAACTGCAAACTTCAACTGATTTACAGTCATGATAATTCAGGGCAGGGGCGACTGGCAGCGTTTCTGCCGTGATAACACCCTTGCTCTGAGCATGCTTTAGCTGCTGGATAATTCGGTAGCGGAGTCGCATTTCTGTTCGTTGAAAAGGACGCATCAGGAAAGGTGTCTTCAAGGCCCGCCATTTGGCCCGGGCCGAAATCTCCGATTACATTCAATTATTCTACAACCGGGCCCGGAACCAGAGCAATCTCGGTGGCGCCAGCCCGAAGGTAATCCTCCAGTTAAACTGATCAGGATTGAAGTCATACTAATCATGCCTTTAACTTTTGAGTCTATTATTGGAGTTGAACATTCATTTGGATGTTGGCATCATCGTTCAGTGATTTGGCGATGATATATAAAACCTCTCGCCTTTCTCATGCTTTTGAATTGCTAAAGATGCCCTTTCAGAATCAGGGCTAACGATAACTATAAAGTGAAAAATATAATATTGAGTCTGATTTTATGATTTCCGAATATCCTATCCCCCAAAAAACTCTCACCCAACAGGGGCTATTATTTATAATTTCAACACTTTTGATGCCCATTCTTTTATTTTTGCTGGTGCTGCCCTATCCGTGGGCTTCGTTACCTGGCGAAGGGTTGTCATTGACACTGAATCTAATCACCTGGGTGTGGGTCGGGCTCTGGGCACTTTTTTTATGCTGGTTGCTGGTGAAACGGAAATTCCGGATGGGAAGGTTGGAATGCTCGTTAGTTATCGGCGCATTGCTAATGAGTGTTCCATATTTCTGGACGCAGAGCGCATTTAAATCTGCGGCTCTTTATCGCCTTGCAGGTATTTGGGCTCTTCTACTTATCTTTTTGCTGCTGCGTCAGTTTTCTGTTCGTGGGCGCGTACGCCATCGAATCTATGGCGTCATTGCCATTGCTGGGCTCATACAGACACTGCTGGCATTCTGGCAAATTGAGTATCCCACATCTGCAGGTGAATCGCTCGGATACTCTTTTACCGCAGCCAGCGGTCGCCCTATCGGTTCATTGTTACAAGTAAATTTGCTGGGATCGTTTCTGGCGAGCGCATTGCTGTGTGCATTGTTGCTGGCAATGACTTTGCCCTCCACCGTCAAAAGTCGGTTCTATTGGGTAAGTGTGTTGGTACTCAGCGCGGGATTGGTAATGACACAATCGCGTTCGGCTTGGCTGGGAGCTACAATGGGCGGGGGCATATTACTACTATACTCACGAATCCATTGGCGCAGCAAATCATTTGCTGTCCTTTTGCTATGTAGTGGCGTTGTCGCTGGAAATATCGCTCTTGTTGAACGAATGCCGCTGATCACACCGGCTGCTGTGAAAACGGCCGACGCACGTCCATCGGGAACAAATGAGCGACTTATCTGGAATCGCCGTCAATCAGGTAATGAGCGTTTAACCATGTTCGAAGGTGCTCTGGCGATGATCAAGGAAAAGCCATTGTCAGGATACGGCTTGGCCACATTCGAAGTTGAGTTTCCTCGTGCATTAGAACGCAACAATATAGCTAATCCCTTCACTGTGACGGTTAAGTACCCCCACAACGAAATACTCTATGTATGGGCGGAAGGTGGCGTGGTTGCTCTTATTGGCCTGACAATGTGGCTATATGGCGTATTGCTACCTTTTCGTACAAGCTGGAATCGCACTACAGTATTGAAAGGTGCATTGCTCTTGCCTCTGATCGTGCATTTGTTGACGGAATTTCCACTTTATTTATCCGCAGTCCATGGCGTTTTGATGATTATCTTACTGTGGTTGGCCTTGCCCGTTGCTAAGCGATCGAAAGCGTCACACCCAGTAATGGGGAAATGTTCAGCATTTATCCTAAGTGGAATAGCCGTGCTTAGCTTCACGGGTGTGATCTTTTCTACTACAGGATTACAGTCGGCAATAAAAATACGAAGTGCAGAACAGCTTCAAATAATGGATCTATCGTCATTGGATGAAGTAAGTAACGTACTGGCACAGCATGATAAGCTTTTATTTGATAAAGCGATTGCATCTTTGATGCTGTTTAACTCATCACGCGATTCTAGTTGGCTTCTTCGCTTTCAGGAGCAGGCAGGGGAATGGCTGAGCCTGCATAATGATGCCAATCTGACGGTTACCATGATGCAAATTGCCGCGGCAGAAAAAAATGATAATGAAGTGCAACGCTGGCGCCATCGTGGATGCCTGAGTTACGCAAAAGATCCGCGTTTTAAATGTCAATTCATTCACTAATATTCTGATTCTATGAAATGTATGATTAAAAAATCTCGCTTAGAGGCTATGACCGGCGGCTGGTTCGTGGGGGCATTTTCACCTGCTGCCTACGGTACCAGCGATGTTGAGGTAGCAGTACAATCTTTCGCTGCGGGATATGTCGGTGCTGTTCATCACCACAAAGTAGCTACTGAAATTACACTTCTGATTTCCGGCCGTGCGCTCATGGCTGGAGAATTGTTGGTTGCTGGAGACATATTGACGCTTTTACCCGGCGTAGCCTCATCCTTTGAAGCCCTGGAAGATTGTACTACCGTAGTGGTTAAGCATCCTGGTGCACTGAATGACAAGTATATCGATGGGAATGCGGGATGTTGAATATTGTAATCCCAATGGCAGGTCGAGGCAGCCGTTTTAGTCAGGCAGGTTTTACTGATCCCAAGCCATTTATCCCTGTAGAAGGTATTCCGATGATCGAATTGGTTATTAATAATTTGCGACCGGAAATGCCCCATAGATTTATATTTGTCTGCCAACAGGCACATTTAGTGCGCTATGATTTTCAACGTCGGCTTTCTCTTCTTGCTCCGGGAAGCAAAATTATCGCCTTATCAGACGTCACCGCCGGGGCTGCATGTACTGTGCTTGCTGCGGCAGATTTCATTGATAATGATGAACCTTTGATGATTGCAAATTCTGACCAGTGGGTTGATGTGGATATTAACGATTACTTGGCAGAGATGAATGCCAGCGATCTCGATGGTCTAATTATGACCATGAAATCAAGTGATCCGAAATGGTCGTATGCGCAATCTAATGCTGAAGGATGGGTGCATCGTGTTGTAGAAAAGCAGGTAGTCTCTGATGAGGCCACTGTTGGGATATATAATTTCCGCCGAGGCAGTGATTTTTGTCGTTTGGCCAGAGCAATGATTACCCGAAACGATCGAAGCCAAGGGGAATTTTACGTCGCTCCTGTTTATACCGATTTGTGCCGTGAAGGGAAATACCGAATCGGTGTTTATAATATTGGTAGGGATGGCATGGGTATGCACGGATTAGGAACACCAAAGGACTTATCTGTCTTTTTGGAAAGCTCTGTACTGACGTCAGCTTTGTTGACTAGCCGAGGGGCTGCATGAATATTATGGCCCTGTCCCATCACCGTTCACTTAATCAACCCGTAGTCAAGCAACCTTTTGATTCTTCAATATTAGATTCTGGGTACGGGGATTGTGCTCGTGCGATTACTTTTGCGAAGACTTCTATACGGTCACGACGGATGACCGCGCTTGATAGAATTCAGGGTATATCATCTGGAGATATACTCTTGTCCTACTTTGATCACACACCACTTTACGCTTTGCTCCTGTGGGATGTTACACATAGTCTTGCTCTCGATGATAAGATATATTTTCATGTATCCGATAAAGCAGCAGATTTACTGATTCGAACGTATTATCGAGATTCATTCCGAGAGGAAGTTCTTGAACGCGGATGTGGTGCCGTGCGGGTTTTTGTAAAAACCGCCCCATTATCCGCTGAACAAGAAAGAGGGCTTAATGAATGGAGTTTTTGCATACCTACTGGTGGAGATATTATTGCACTCAACACCTGTGTCTCACGTATTTTAGAGTTGAATGTCCCGCGATATGAAATAATTCTTTGTGGAGACCCAGGTGAAGGATTTAAGTTTAAGGATCAAGTAAGTATTGTTGGCGAAGATATACCAGCGTCACCAATCCATATCACCCGGAAGAAGAACGTATTGGCCAAAGCAGCTCGATACCCGAATCTGTGTATTCTCCATGATAGGGTTTTACTGCCGGAGAATTTCATGCAATCCGTTCAGCGCTTCGGTGATGATTATCCCTTCACTGCCTTTCCATCGTACTGGTTCGCTGACCGGTGGTTTGCCGTTCCGCGGCGTTACTCCGATTTTTGTGCCGTGAAGCAGGTTGCAGAATGTCTTCGTAGCGATAAAAGACCTGATCGAAATTCGCTGCCAGAATTTGAGTCTATGGATTTTTTCACACAACATCCTTGCCGCGCGTCCTTTGGTCAGGACTATTTAACTGGTAGTTTATATTTGTGTAAGCGCAGTGTTTGGCAACACTTACCACAAAATGAAGCGCTGTATTGGAATGATTATGAAGATGTGGAGCATGGAATACGAGCTGCACTTGCAGGTATCCCATCCAGAATTAATTCTTACACTTTGACGCGAAGCCTGACTTATCGAAGCGTTTTTCATATGTTTGGAGTGACCAGAGGGGTCACTGCTGGGGGAGATATTCATTTAGAGCGAGCTCCTATGGAGTGGTGGGGGGGGCGGCGAAGGCCCTCCTTAAATATCAATGAGCAGGAAGCTATTCGTCGGTTAAAAGCTTTCGCTTTGCGCTATACCGGCAGCGATGTTCTTGTCCGTCAACTTGAGGGTAAACCATTTACGGGCATTCGGCGCTATCGTCTGATCGCTCAGCTGTTATGGCAAACGCGAGGGGATCTTCAGAACCTGGTAAACGACTGGTATCGTGAGGTTTTGTGTGAGTCTCCTATGCCTCTTGATGTCGAATATCTACAGGCAATGCTGGATAGTTCTTATACTATATCGACGAAGAAGCTTGGTTGGTTAAGACATGATTCATTGACGCGACAGCTTTATAACAACCCATTTAGTTCACCCTTTATCTCTGATTCGCCTGATGAAATGCCACGCAAGAAATTGCGTTTGTTCTTAGGCAGTTTTATTGGAGCCATATGGTTGAAATATTTCAGTCGACAAGTTGCTTTCAATTCCTCTGTAATTGAACTTTGGCAAACCTTACGTGGTCTTCACGAGCATTAATATATGAAAAATATAAGTGTCATTAGCTCTACAGAGGAGCAAGTTTTGTCATGGACTGCTGGGATTGAGGGGGTTTTGCCGACCTTTCCAGATTTCAATATGTCTAGCTGTTTGTTAGGTTTTTTGAATGATGACAATATAGTACAAATGCAGTGTGTTCGTAATTTTAAGAATGCTGATGATTTAGTGGTGATCCTTCATCAAAATAATATACAAGAAAAACCAGAGGTCATATGGGCTGCATTCCAATTTTATCTTAAAAGTGCACTTAAGTCCAGGCACCGTATTTGGATTGTATTAAGTGGCGGAGCAGATTTTCTTCGGCAGCGGGCCTGGAATAATTGGCTTAATTTTATTCCGGAAAATAAGTTGTCAATGTGGCGACTCGAACTCCATATCTTAAGTAGCTCAATTTTTCGTTGTAATGGATTTCTTACCAGAAATCTTCGTCGAGTTGCTCGCTTAATGGTGAAAAAGAGAAAATGAAAGATTTGAGCATTATCTTTCAGGGGCCCGTTGAAATGAAAAATGGTTCATTCAACCAATTTCTGGATTATTTAGCCCGTACTCGTCGGACATTTCCCGCATCAGAAATAATACTGTCGACCTGGGAAATGTTACCCATTGAAAAAGATATGATCCTTAATCATCTGTCTCTTCTGGGAATTCGAATTATCCATAGTTCAGATCCTGGCCCACTCATCGGAAAAGATGAAGCTGGAGAGTACCTATGTAATATAAATCGATTGCTGGTCTCCTCACATGCAGGATTGGCCGCCGCGACACGCCCTTTGGCGTTAAAACTACGAACGGATACTTATATTTCTTCCCGTAAACTGATCAATTTGTTAGAAAAACACGTATTGATTGAGAATGAACTGAAAAGAGATTTAGACTACCAAGTATTTTCGAAGAGAGTGATTAATGCCTCTTGGTTTTCCCGAGATGCACGGGGCAGTTTACCTTATCTTTTTCATCCTGGTGACATCCTTTTAGCAGGTAAAACAGAAGATGTGAGGTTATTCTTCAGTGCCCCACTGGCAACAAAAGCGTTGTTCAAACCCGTATCCGCACCTGGATTGTGGAGTGCCTGGCGCTATGTTCCTGAACAATGGTTTTGGGTTCATGCCATTGGTAAGGTGACAAATCGCAAAGTCTATGAGGGCTCCCTTCGGAGTTCGCCTAAATTGGTTACACTGTCTGAAAAATATTATTTGGCTAATTTTATATCATACTCCCCAAGTAAATTGGGGTTTCACTGGCCAAAATATTGGAAGCGGTACCCGTTTCGAGGACTGTTCAGTTTGTATACTCAACGACGTTGGCTCAGATTATATAAATACTATCATGGTGGTGGCCCTAACTTTTCCGTAGGCAAATGGCTCGATTGGGCTGTTACGAAATTATGGCGTACTGGTTATTTGATACGTGCAATGCTACAAAGAAATAAATTAATACGTTGTTTAGCTTTGACATTATTCCTACATAGAAAGTAGCAGAAATCCTAATGAAAAAATTCATTTCTCAACCAAAAAGTACCTCGACATTGTATGAGTTATGGCTTGTGCGCAATCTTGTTAAGCAACTAATTGTCCGTGATCTGACTGTGCGATACCGCCAGACAATATTAGGGTGGTTATGGGCGGTCGTTAATCCAGCTATAAATCTAGCTATGTATTTTGTTGTGTTTGGTGTCATGGTACGGTTCAATCCGCCTGAGTATAATGTGCCATATGCATGGGTTCTTCTTTGTGGGTTGGTGCTGTGGATGCTATTTTCATCAACAGTTAATAGCGTTGGTGATTCATTGTTAAATAATGTTCATCTGATTAAAAAGATCTATTTCCCTCGCATTGGTTTGGCGCTTGCAGGCCTTGGGGTTAGTAGTGTTGATTTTATTATTTCTCTTTTGATTTTGTGTGCTTTATTACTGGGTAATGATATTTTATCTATAAGTAAAATTCCTCTTATGCTGCTCTGTGCTGGAGTAACGGCTTTGACGGCGTGGGGGCTCGGATGTGTTGTCGCGATCCTTCGTTTACGTTTTCGTGATTTTCGTCATATCATACCTTTGTTCATGCAAGCACTATTTTATGCAACTCCAGTTGTCTGGACTCCGGGGCTATTACCAAGTGGCTTAAAGCAACTTGTTTATCTCAACCCTTTAAGTAGTCTTATTGGTCTGTTTCGTTATGCCCTACTGGCTGGCCCATTACCATCTGCTTCCATGTTATTAGCAAATATGCTTGGTTGTGCAGTAAGTGTCATTGGTGGCTATCTATTTTTTATCTACTATGAAGCTAAGGTTACAGACCAAGAATGATAAAGTTCGAGAATGTTAGTAAAACATATCCTGGATACAGTCAGGCAGGGAAAACTTTGCGTACTGCATTTGCATTTCGCAAACCAACTGAATCGTTGCCATTTGTTGCATTGTCATCGGTCAATTTTCATATTCAACCGGGTGAGTCATTGGGGATAATAGGTCGTAATGGTGCTGGCAAGTCCACACTCTTAAAACTGTTGACCAGAATAACGCGGCCTTCAGCAGGCAGTATTATTGTTAATGGTACTTTATCCTCGCTACTTGAAGTTGGTGCTGGGTTTCATCACGACTTAAATGGTTTGGAAAATATTTATTTAGCAGGCGCGATATTGGGCATGTCGCAAAGATCCATTAAACTCAAAATTGATACTATTATCGATTTTTCCGAACTAGGTGATGCTTTATTTCAGCCAGTAAGAACTTATTCTTCTGGAATGTTTTTACGACTCGCTTTTTCAGTCGGCATTCATCTTGATAGCGATATTCTCATCATTGATGAAGCACTTACGGTAGGTGACAGGGATTTTCAAACTCGCTGTTATAGCAGAATAAAGGATTTCATTAAGGCTGGGGGAACTTTGGTGTTAGTTAGCCATGATGAGACGCAACTCCGTCAGATATGTTCGCGCGGCCTTGTTCTTGAGCAAGGCAGTCTTGTCTACGATGGGGAGTTGTCAGGTGCCCTCGAATACTATTTCTCACTGTAACTAACAACATTTTATTAAGGGGGGTTTTATGCAAATTTTGGCTCATCGAGGAAGCTGGCAAACGCCGAACCAAAGAAATTCTCGTCAAGCATTGAATGCTGCCCTGCAAGCAGGATGGGGGGTGGAAACTGACATCAGAGATCATAATGGGACCTTGGTTATAAGCCATGATATGGCAACGAATGATTCAATGCCATTGAGCAGTTTGCTCGAGGATTATCTACGCATAGGTAGCCAAGGTACGTTAGCACTGAATATAAAATCCGATGGTTTAGCAAATGAGCTAGAGGCTGTTTTACTCAACGCTGGAATTGAACACTATTTTTGTTTTGATATGTCGGTCCCTGACACTCTGGCATATATCAATATGAAAATGAAGGTTGCTGCGCGACTCAGCGAGTATGAACCTGAAGGCATTCTGAGTGCTCTATCTTCGTTTCTCTGGATAGATGGATTTCATAATATTTCTGTAAATGCAGATCAACTTCATCAGTGGCTATACGAAGAAAAAAAGCAGGTGTGTATTGTTTCACCAGAACTTCATGGTCGCAGTCCTAAGTTATTGTGGGCAATGTTACGGGATCTCCCTAAAGAATTAAGGTTGCATCCATATTTAATGATTTGTACGGATTTGCCAGCTTTGGCACAAAAGGAACTATGCTATGAGTAAAATTCGAGCAGTGATATTTGATATGGATGGTGTCTTGATTGATGCTAAAGAATGGCATTTTTCTGCCATGAATCAAGCATTGTCATTGTTTGGTTTGACTATTAGTGAGCACGATCATAAAGAAGAATTCGACGGGTTGCCAACATGGGAAAAACTCAATCGCCTATCCGAACGTTATGGTTTGCCTTATTCTCTCCATCATTTTATTAATGAAATGAAACAGATTTATACTAAGCAACTTATTTACCAAAATTGCTGGCCGGTTTTCCATCATCAACATGCCCTGTCGCAGCTGGTAAAGGAAGGGTATCGGATTGCTGTTGCATCAAACTCAATTTCTGAGAGCATTGAGACCATGCTTGGTCGAGCCAATCTCTTACCGTACTTAGATTTTTATTTATCTAATGAGGACGTTACGCGTGGTAAACCTGATCCGGAAATTTACCTAAAGGCAATGCAGCGCCTTGAACTGAAACCTTCAGAATGCGTCGTTGTGGAGGACAATCCACATGGGATTGCTGCTGCGAATGCTGCAGGGGCTCATGTTCTTTGTGTGGAAGACCCTTCCGATGTTACCTTTGATCGAATTAAGAAGTTTATCACCTTCTGTGAGAATACGCACAAATGAAACCTATACTTATACTGACTTCATCCCAACCTCCGCAGGAAAAATTGTCGGAATGGTATACTATATGGTGCATTCCTAAAACTTTTAAAGTAAGTGAGGCTGACAATGTAGATCAAGTAATTACGTTGCCTGGAAATAATATTTCTTCATTATGCGTCAGTTTGTTTGCTATTGAATATATTGATTTATCTTTACCAGTGGCATTATGCACGGAAAATTCGTTTGTAAATAAGTTGTCTATGATTCGCTCAAAATATGTTAATGCCTACCTGAATAATACTGATTCCGGAGTGATTTGGTTTCCTATGGCTCGACAGCTACGTTTTTGTGGACAAAGTGCTATTAAATTTTTCAATCCCTCTCAAGGACATGCCACTCTGAACGATTTATGGAATCAAGCTATGTTAGTAGAGCTCCAGTGAATAAACACTCCAGTTCTGGATGATAAAAACTGTAAATATGCAAAGATTAGTGATTATTACTATCGTCTAACTTTATACTCTATGTATTTTTTAATGGTAGTTACTTCTATCTGTGAAGTAACTAATGATTTTATATATTAATTATAGCGGATAGGATGTTTGCCATCCACATCTTGCGAATCACCACGGTTTTTCCCGTTCTTCAGACCTATTCCAGTTTATTAATCGGTATTAGCTATTATAGTCTTAATGTTATAATTTTTTCAGGTTGCCTTTACTTGTAGTTGCCAATGACATCGATCGCTAGAAACGTTTTTTATTTGCTTATTGAATCGCTTTACCATGTGCTCTGACGTTGTATGCGATAGTAGGGAATGATTATTATTTACAAGGTCTTGATTCTTAATTATAACAAATATTTACATTTTGATAGTAGCTACGACTGTGTTAAATACATAATTCCCATGAAAAGAAATACTTTACTTTTATGATTGAATTGAACGTTTCTACGATTTAATTATATGGCGAAGATATCTATCGTTTTATTTTGTGGTAATCTCGCAGTGAGTATCATTGAGAGTATATGTGATTCACCGACCAATAACAGATAGGGCATCACAACAATCGGAAGGGATACAAAGTCCATTTTTACATTTTATATTTGCGTAATGCATTTGATATAATTGCATTGTTCATATTTAATATAATTAGGTATTTGTCCATGCTATTTCCATCTGATTCAATTGATCTGCTTTCTAAGGTGCTTATTGCGGATAAGAATATCACTAAAATTCCCGCAAAGAAAAGGTTGCTTTTAAATTCTAAGCATGAAAATCGAATGTGCATACTTCTGTCTGGTGCAGCTTCGCTATTACGTAAACAGGATGGTCTGTTACTAGGAAATGTTAAAGGCAAGTACATCTTCGGTCTTAACAGAATATTTTGTAAAGACGAAAGCGATCTTATTATAAGATCAGACTCTGTTTGTGAATTGGTCATAATGGGAATTAGTGAAGGCGAGTCTATAATTTCCTTGCACGGATTATGGTACTCTGTTTCCGATATTTTATCATTTCATGTTAGATATATGGTCTGTAGAGATGAACGTTTGATTAACAAACGTTCCCGTGATGTAGTTATGAGTTATATTGAGGAGATTAGAAAAATGCCAGATAACGATAGGGTTAATATTAAAATGTTACAGTATATTCAAGAGCGAAGTGGTCTCTCACGTAGTAGCATCATGAATATTTTTGCAGAAATGCGTAACGAAAAACTAATCATAACTAGACGGGGAGGCGTGTTGTTGAGCATGGAGAAGAGTCGTGAGAAATCATTCTAATTTACAACGAATTGTTAGCCTTGTTGAGGTTTTTTGAAATTCATGATTGTTTATGCATTGTAAAAATATTGTGGTTCGATCTCAAACTTATAATTAAGGATTTTCATATGTATGATCTACTATTTTTGAACCTATCTTTTTGATGAGTAGTAGTATGTTATAGGTGAAGCCCCATGGCGATATTTAAACGTTCTACAGAAGGTAGCGTGTTCTTTATATTGAACTTGTTTAATGTTTTTTTCATAGGCAACTTGGTGCTTCTATAGCTTAATTTTATTTCTTTATATAGTGTGCGGAATTCACACCGGCCACCGATTTGAAAAGTCTCTGGAAATACCATTGCGAGTACCTAAATAGCTGCGTCTAATACCGCTACACTTTTGCCAGACCATGCTTTCTTCCGGGGAACGGGCTGGCGGTTTCCATAAAATGACGAACTTTTCTCAGTAGTTGCCACATTGAACGACACTGATGATTGCGCGTTATTGTGTCGTGAAGCGCCTGCCACAGTCGCTCTACGTGGTTCACCCACGGCGAGTAAACCGGCTGGTAAATTACGCTGAACTTCGGGTTCTCTTTCAGCCAGCGCTGCGTTTCCTGGCTTTTGTGAATGATGTAGTTATCCACGATAAGCGTGACGGTTTTTGCCCGTCGGTATGTGGCTTTCAGGTGTTTCAGCAGGGCGATGAACAGCACCGAACTCTTGCTGTTGCCCCCAACGTAGCTGACTTTTCCGGTACCGCTGTGCAGCGCCCCGGCCAGGTAGTATTTTTCATTCTGTCCCGGTGTTACTGTAAGTATCCCAGCTTTAGTTCCACGCACTTTTTGAGATTTCCGGTTTCTCAGCCATCAGCCGGTATTCTTCCGGCGTCAGGTTATTCAGGGATTCATGGGGCCGCTCACTGTTGTATTCATTCAGCCAGCGTTCCGTGATTTCCCGTACTTCATTCAGCGTTCTGAACAGATAAAAATCCAGTATTTCGGTCCGGTACGTTTGTAGTGGATCGGTAATTCAGGACACCTCGAAATCCTGTTAATGTTAAAACAGTGAACATGAGGTGATACATGATCAAAACTCGTCGGACTAAACGCACATTTTCCCCGGAGTTCAAACTCGAAGCTATCGAACAGGTTGTTAAATACCAGCGAGATGTACGGGAAGTTGCTCAGGCGCTCGAACTCAACCCTGACCATTTGCGCAAATGGATACGGCTTTATAAGCAGGAACTTCTGGGTATTGAGCCCGTCGGCAATGCTATTACTCCTGAACAGCGCGAAATTCAGCAGCTTAAAGCGCAGATAAAACGTCTTGAGATGGAAAAAGAAATACTAAAGCAGGCTGCCGTGCTGATGAGCGAAGCCCCCGGAAAGTTATCGCGCTAATCACACGGCTGAAAGCAAAGTGGCCTGTGCAGGTTCTTTGTCATTTATTCGGTATTCACCGTAGCGTTTATTACGCGCAGGTGAAGCATCCGGTTAATGTACAAAGAATTGCATTACGAAGTCGGGTGAGAGCACTGCATGCTCTCAGTCGTGGTGCTGCAGGGAGTCGGGCAATCAGCCAGATGTTACGCCAGAGTGGCGTTGATGCAGGCCGGTGGCTGGCGCGACGACTGATGCAGGAATGCGGGCTGACCAGTCACCAGCCTGTTAAACATCGCTACCGAATAAATGAAGACAACAGTCCGGCATTGCCAAACTTATTGAACCGGCAGTTTAACCCCGCCGCACCAAACCGCGTCTGGTGTGGCGATATCAGCTTTATTCGCCTGCAGGACAGGTGGTGCTATCTCGCGCTTGTTGTTGATTTATATTCACGCCGGATTATTGGTTCAGCCCTCTCATTAACCGCTGATGCTGATTTGGTATGCAGGGCTTTGCGTAATGCCCTGGAAACACGGCCGCGTAATGAACGTCTTCTGTTTCATTCAGATCAAGGAGTTCAATATAAAAGTAATAAATACAGAAAGTTACTTTGGCGTTATGGGGTAATGCAAAGTATGAGTCGCAGAGGGAATTGTCTGGATAATTCGCCGATGGAAAGAGTCTTTCGCAGCCTTAAAAGTGAATGGCTTCCCAAAGGTGGTTATGGTGATTTTAGCCATGCGGTACTCGACATAAACCAGTGGATAAATGGTTATTACAACATGTACCGCCCTCATACGAACAATGGTGGATTATCGCCTTACCTGCATGAAGAAAAGTGGAAGCAGGTTATTCCGGTGTCCTGATTTTGTGATCCACTACAGATTTACAGCGACTGCTCGTGAACTGGGGCAAACTGGAAACGCAAAGTTCAGCGTCAGCGAGGTGAGAGATAATGGTGAACTTGTCCTGCAAGGGGAGCAGGGCAGGAAGGTGATCCAGCCAGCAGCAGTCAGAGCTGAGCAGCATATTGATTATGGATGGGCTGTGACAGGCTATGGTGCTCAGGGGACCAGCCGGGATTACGTTATTTCTCTTGAAGGTACTGATGCAGGGAGACGGGGCCTTGCTACGCTCAGAGCATTTTACATCACAGCATCGCGCGCTAAAGAGCATGTCCAGATTTATACGGATGGGCTCAATAAGTGGCTGAATGCTGTTAAAACGCCGGACAAGGAACTCAAAACTGCTCATGATGTGCTTAAACCTGAAACACAGCGACAGCAGGCAAAAGCGATCTGGTCCATGGGGCAACCGCCGGGCAGAACAGCCATAGGACGTGCCTGACTGAAACATCAGAGCCTGCCTGATGATTCAATGAGAATGAAAGTGATTCCGGCGACCCGTCGACATCCGGAACCTGCACTGGCGCTGCGATTGTATGATCAGAACGGCAAAAATGCCGGGCTGGCTCTTGTCTCCCTCGTTGCCTCCAGTACAGGCCGTCTGACACAGGGAGAGACCCGCATGCTTGCGACTGAAGGGGCTCAGGGGGCGATTTTGCAAAGAAGCGAAAGCGGGGATACCCGGATTGTGGGTTCCTTTTCCGAAGCGCTTGATACCGTACGCCATTATCCTCAGGATGGTGTGGTGTGGCAGACCAGTGAGATAAGGCCATCTTCTTCTTTGCTCAAACTCACCCGGGGGGCAGTACCTGAGCTTGATGTACGAAGTGTCCTGTCTGCAGTGAATCAGGATATAGCGATTACATTGCCTGACATCCCAGTGAACCGGATCAAGCCTGAGATGGGTATTCCAGCACTTCCCGACAGTGAACATGAGAATGAAGCAGCAGATAAAATCATTGATATTGCCCGTAATACGGTACAAAAGGCGGTACCCGAAAATGCAGATATCCAGGCAGTATTGCTGCATGAAGGTGATGCGGGGTCGTCTGATGCGCAAAATGAACGGGACAGTGTTAAATCAGCCAGCGATCTGATTTCTCCACCGGTAACGAACGCTGAGCGCGTGTTAGCCGAACGTCAGGAAGTAAGCCAGGTCGCCGGTGAACTGGCGGATCGTGATGCAGCAGATGTTGCCGGTGCGCTCCGGGAAAATGGTAAGATGTCGGAAATCAACGAACCTGATATCGCAAAAACCATTCAAAAAGAACGCTAATTCAAAGCTCAAGGAACACCGTTAATTATGAAAAAGTCATTAATTGCAGTAGCGGCAACATGCATCGTATTTATGGGAAGTGCTACTGCTGCGCTGACAAAACCGGTATTTACTGCGGAGCAAGAGGCCAGAATAGGTGAGATTGCTGCGGACTATCTCGTTGCTCACCCTGAAGTTCTCGTCCAGGTCAGCCAGAAACTAAAGGCCCAGCAGGAGGCAAAACAGCAGGCAATGTTTGCCGTGAAGGTAATGGAAAATCAGCAGGCTTTGATCAGTGATACGGATACTCCTATCGTGGGGCCGGCCGGAGCGAAAGTAGCTGTGATTGAATTCTTCGATTATCAGTGCGTTTATTGCAGCCATCTCGCGCCAGAGCTTGAAAAAGTTATGAAGAACAGGCCCGATGTCCGTTATATCTTCAAGGAATGGCCAATCTTTGCTTCCCGGTGGGAAAATTCGCAGAAAGCAGCCGAAACTGGTCTGAAAATCTGGAAATCAGGTGGCGCTGATGCTTATATCCGTTATCACAATGGTATTTATGCAACAGGTCATTTTGAAGGGGAACTGACTTCGGATGACATCGCTAAAGCCTCAGTAGGGAGCAAAATTGACGCCGGTGACAAAACGGATGTTCAGGTTATTCTGGACAAAAATAATCAGCTGGCGCAAGCGCTGGGATTAACCGGAACACCAGGTTTGATTGTTATGCCAGTCAGTCAGTCGACACCGGATAAAATCACTGTTTTGCCTGGGGCTGCGCCTGCACAGAAAATTCTTGAAGCCATCAGTAAAGCTTCGAAATAAGTAAAGTCAGACCCTGAGCCTGACGCCCTCGCGATGCTCAGTTGTCCAACCCCGGAGACAGGAAAAACCAGTGTTTCCTGTCTCCGGGGTTTGCGACGAACCGGAGTCTTTCCGATGTCCCTTCCCCTGGCTGTTAATTCAGCTCATTACAAGTTTTGCGTCCATGGGGTGGCTTTCAACTATCGGCAGATGATATCAGCTGTAAGCGTATGCCGAGAACCGTATTGACGAAGATAAGTTATTCAGCGGGCAGGACTACGCGCCATGGCAACAGTTCACCAACCCGGTTTACCGGCCAGTCTGCAATAACGTCAAGCACATGGTGAAGGTAATGTGTAAGCGTATGCCGAGAACCGTATTGACGAAGATAAGTTATTCAGCGGGCAGGACTGCGCGCCATGGCAACAGTTCACCAACCCGGTTTATCGGCCAGTCTGCGATAACATCAAGCACATGGTGAAGGTAACGTTCCGGATCGATTCCGTTCAGTTTGCACGTCCCGATCAGGCTGTACAGCAACGCTCCCCGCTCACCACCATGGTCAGAGCCGAATAACAGGTAGTTTTTCCGGCCCAGACTGACCATCCGCAGAGCATTCTCCGCGATGTTGTTATCCGCTTCAGCCCAGCCGTCATCTGCGTAGTACGTCAACGCTTGCCACTGATTCAGGGCATAGGTGAATGCCTTTGCCAGTTCTGAGTGTCGCGACAGGGTTTTCACCTTTTCACGCAGCCAGCTCTCCATGGATTTCAGGAGCGGTTTCGTTTTCAACTGGCGTTCGGCAAGCCGCTGTTCTGCTGGCATTCCCCTGATATCCGCTTCGATGCCATACAACTCGCCGATCCGTTTCAGTGCTTCATCTGTGAGCGCTGAGGGAGTGCGAACGTGAACATCATGGATTTTACGCCGGGCATGGGCCCAGCAGGCGGCTTCCTTTATATGACCTTCCCGGTAGAGTTCGTTGAAGCCTGCATAGGCATCCGCCTGCAGCACACCGCTGAAGCCGGCAAGATGGGTCTGCGGGTGGATGCCTTTTCTGTCCGGGCTGTACGCGAACCACACCGCCGGGGCCAGCAAAGAACCCGCGTTACGGTTGTCGCGAACGTACGTCCATAAGCGCCCGGTCTTCGTTTTTTTGTTGCCCGGCAGCAGGACCGGGACCGGCGTATCATCAGCATGAAGTTTGCCATCGGTCAGTACATAATGCTGAAGGGCTTCATCCAGGGGTGACAGCAGGCGACAACACGCATCCACCCAACCCGACAGTACAGAACGGCTCAACACCACACCCTGGCGGGCATAGATCTCCGACTGGCGATACAACGGTGTGTGTTCCGCATACTTTGACGCCAGGACACGGGCCAGCAGTCCCGGTCCGGCGATACCCCGCTCGATGGGCCGTGAGGGAGCCGGCGCCTGAACGATAACGTCGCACTTCCTGCAGGCATGTTTTTCGCGCACCGTGCGGATAACCCGGAAGGCGCTGCGCATCAGCTCCAGCTGTTCGGCGGTATCCTCACCCAGGTAGCTCAGCGCCCCCCCACAGTCCGGGCAGCAGTCTTCCGCCGGCAACAGACGTTTTTCGTCACGAGGGAGGGATTCAGGGAAGGGTTTACGTGTACGGGTCTGCCGCAGAGGGCGCTGCACCGCCGGGTCATCCACCCGACCGGTCAGCGTATCGCTTTCTTTCTGCAGCCGGTTCAGGTCGGCTTCCATCTGTGTGATACGGCGGGATATTTTTTCGGAGCGGCTGCCGAAGTTCATCCGGCGGAGCTTATCCAGCTGTGCCTGCAGGTGGTCGATTTCGCGTTCCCGGTCTGCCAGCTTTTCCAGCAGGGCACGGTTCAGCGCTTCCTGTTCGGCAAGAAGACGTTTCAGTTCATCGATGTCATCGGGAAGCGGGCTGTTCATGCAAGGTATTTTACCAGGCTCATTCGCCCACGACCAGGATAAAGAGGGTTACAGCATAGTCAGGGATGTCAGCAGTCTTTTAGGCTGCCGCCAGTCGATGCCTTCAAGAAGCATTGCCAGCTGTGCCGGGGTGAGGAAGACTTTGCCGTCGCGGGCCGACGGCCAGGCGAAGCGCCCGCGCTCCAGCCGTTTCGTCAGCAGGCACAGGCCATCACCGGTTGACCAGAGGAGCTTCACCTGACTGCCACTTCGGCCGCGGAAGATAAAGACGTGACCCGACATCGGATCATCTTTCAGCGCGGTCTGCACCTTTGCGGCCAGCCCGTTGAAGCCGTTTCTCATGTCGGTGATGCCGGCGACCAGCCAGATTTTCGTGCCTGACGGTAGCGGGATCACTGTTTAAGCTCCCGTATCAACATTGTCAGCAGGCTTTCGCTGACAGCGCCGTTGAGCCGGAGCGTCCCGTGCCGGAAGGTTATTTCACAGGTGACGCTGAGTGTTTCAGGTTCATGCGCTTCCGATGAAGGCTGAACAACGGGAACAGTATCAGTATTGAGTGTTACAGGGATCAGCACTGGCATGTTGGTATCAGATTGTTGAGACGCGCGAAGCTTTCCCTCACGCCAGTATTGACGCCATTTGAACAACAGATTGTCGTTAATTCCCTGCTCACGAGCGAGTTGTGCGACTGATACACCGGGTTTGTATGAGAGTTCGACCATTTTGATTTTGAACTCAACGGGATAGTTGGGGTGTTTTTTACGAACAGAAGTTAATGAATTCATGGATAGCGTCCACCATATTTGGTGTCCACTATGTTGTCAGAAATGTCAGGTTCTGCCAGACGGTGCTGGAACGACGCTTACGTTCAGCCTGCTTCAGGGCAAAGACAATCTGCTCTTCGGTGACTCGTGACTTTTTCATCGGCACCACCTACGTTCAGGGGAGTCATTATCATGCCGGAATTCGGTTTCTGAATGGAGCAGGATTTTGGGTCAGGGTCACTTGCAAAACGTCAGCTTAAAACGAGACGCTTCTGAAATCCATGGAGAGCTGGCTGCGCGAAAAGATGAAAACCCTGTCGCGACACTCAGAACTGGCGAAGGCGTTCGTCTATGCCCTGAACCAGTGGTCAGCGCTGACGTACTATGCGGAGGATGGCTGGGTGAAAGCGGATAACAACCTGGCCGAAAAAGCCCTGAGGATAGTCACCTGGGTCGAAAAAACTTCCTGTTCTTCGGCTCTGACCACGGTGGTGAGAGGGGAGCGCTGCTGTATAGCTTGATCGGAACGTGCAAACTGAACGATGTGGTTCCAGAAGGCTACTTCCGCTATGTCCTTGACGTTATTGCTGACTGGCCGATAAAGCGGGTCAGCGAACTGTTGCCATGGCGCATCTTACTACCAACTGAGTAGCCCTCGTTCGTCAATACGATTCTCGCTGTACGCTTACGTTCAAAATATCTTCAGGTAACGAAAACTTATAATGCCCAAGCATATTTAACTGACCATGTATCAGAGGTGATAATCTTGGTTTTCCGCGCCCCTAGTAGTAGTTACCGTGACGGTAATCCCACGTGGTGAAGATGACAGACATCATTGACATGACTTTATCCACGTCCAGTCCTTTACGGATCAGCGCAGGGCAAGGCGTGATCATACGTGCACCTTTCTGCTCGGGTACCAGCTTGCCGGTCTTGTCCACCATAGCAACCATCACACCCTGCTCGTAACGGGTTTTCTCTGAATCATTTGGCTGGATTGATTTCACGTAGTCGTTAGCGGCAATAATCAGGTCAGCTTGCGATTCGATACGTTCGCCGATGCCTTCGACCAGGCCTCTGTTGCCCTGACCTGAAGGGTTAGCAGAGCTAGCGAAGGAAAATTTTCCATGTTTTTCCCATAATTCTTTCGCCAAGCTTTCGCCAGGTACACCGAATTTAATCACGAAGCAGCTGGTCTGACGGCGATCCATCATCAGATCTTTAGAACCGTCTCCAGGAATAAGTGCTACAGCTTCTTGTTTCCATGGCAGGATGCAGCCCAGTAGAACGTCTTTCTCCCAGTGCTGTTGATACAGTGTTTCGATTTCCGGGTTCAGCTGCGCCAGCGTTTTCAGCTGGTCCAGAGAACCACACAGTACCACGCCCGGCTTGTTGCGGTTACGTTGCTTGGCATCAAATTTGCGCTCAAGGCCTCTGGCATCGGAGGTCATAATGATGTAACCCACTTTGGTAGGACAAACAATCATGCCTCCGCTGGCAGATAGAATTTTTACCGCTTCTGGCTGTAAGCCGCCGTTCCACTGGATAGTCTTATTGCTCATCGTTACACCGTTATCGATTAGAGGATTGAATTTATTGGTCAACACTTCATTCTGATGCAGAATCGTAAGAGGTGACCGATGAGGTATTGCTATTGGTTGGTCGTCCAAGCTGGAATTCGCGTATCTTGTGAAATAATGGGTCCATCAAGCAATATAGCTCTAAAGCGAAATTTTTGTTCTGAAACTGTCTCATTGCAAAATATTTTTAACTGATGAAATCATTTACCTTGTCTGTAATTAAATGCATAACGCTCGATAATACTAACCCCGGTGTCTAATAACAGAGCAAAGAGGGTAAGTAACAATGTTCCGGCTATGATTGTGTTAATGTCAAAGCTTCCTTCAGCCTGAAGAATTAAATATCCGACCCCTCGGTAAGAACCTAAATATTCACCCACAACTGAACCGACGAAAGCCAAACCGATAGCCATATGCAAGCTTGAGAATACCCATGATGTGGCGGATGGAAGGTAAATACTCATTAGTTGTTGGCGCTTATTTGCTCCCAGCATACGGGCATTGTCCAGCAGAACAGGGTTAACGTCACGGACCCCTTGCCATACGTTAAAAAAGACAACAAAAAATACCAGGGTGATAGCGAAAGCCACTTTTGACCAGAGACCAAGTCCAAACCACATAGCGAAGATGGGGGCGAGGATCACGCGCGGTAACGAGTTTAATGCTTTGATATAAGGTGAGAAAATTGAAGATAACAACGGATTTATCCCCAGAAAAAGTCCCGCCGCCATTCCCATTGCCGTACCAATAATAAATGCCAACATGGTTTCAGTGAGTGTAATAATGAGGTGAGGATAAATTTGCGCCGGAAAATGTAACGAATAGAGAACATAGTCTCCCCAGGCAATGTCCAAAACCCCCTCGCCTTCAGTAAACCATTGCCACAGGGTGATAACCACACGCTGAGGATCACCAAAGAAAAACGCCAGCTGTGGATTCCACGATACCACTTCCCAAACAGTAAGCGCACTGCAGAATACAAACAATTTACCCAGCACAAGCAAGGCTGGTTTCATTTCGGAATTTTGATTATTCATAATGGGATAAACTATGTTGGTAACTTTTCAGCACTTCGTCACGAAGGACATTCCAGATATTCTTATGTAACCCGACAAATACTGGATCGGTACGAATTTCTGCAACATCACGTGGGCGAGAAAGGGGAACCGAAAATTCGCCTATTGGGTGTGTGCCTGGCCCGGCCGAAAGGACAATAACCCTATCGGCCAGGGCAATGGCTTCGTCCAGATCGTGCGTTATAAACAGAACCGCACTACGCTTTTTTTCCCAGATGGCAAGCAATTCATTTTCCATTAACTGACGGGTTTGAATATCCAGCGAAGAAAAAGGTTCATCCATCAGGATAATGTCAGGATCAAGAATCAAGGTTTGCGCCAGGGCCACGCGCTTACGCATGCCCCCGGATAGTTGCGAAGGATAGTAATCTGCAACAACACTTAGCCCCACACGGGTTAACCATGACCTGCCCAATGAATCAGATTCAGTCGCTGGCATCCCGCGATACCCCAACCCCAGCACCACATTTTCCAGGACCGTCAGCCAGGGCAGTAATACTTCATCCTGAAACATATAGCCTGCGTGTGAATTAATACCGTTCAGCGGTTTATCAAATACCGTAATATGACCAGAAGAAGGAGCGAGCAGGCCAGCGCAAAGCTTCAACAATGTGGATTTACCACATCCTGTTGGCCCGACTACAGAGACAAACTCTCCGGCTGAAATCTTCAGGTTGGTTTCGGCCAGTACCGTTCTTTCTGCCTGTGAGCGAGACTGACCATAACGATATGAAACAGCGTGCAGTTGAAGTGCCGTCTCACTGTAAGGGTCATTTCTGTTCATTGCGCTGTGCCTCAATCACGTAACGATTGGTCCATGTTCGTGATAAATCGATACGCTCAGGCTTAATAGACGGATCGAACGTCGAAAGGGCATGTAATGCTGTTTTTGTGGCTACCGGTGTAAACAGACCATCCCGGGAGATAGCAGGACGAATATTGGTAAAAGCCATCTTATAAAGGGCCGGATCCCCGAGAAGATAATTTTCGGGTACCACAGCGGCCACCTCTTCAGGAGATGCGGTGTTCAGCCAGCGTAATGCTTTAACCATCGCTGATGTTAATGCCTGAATCGTTTCTGGATTGTTCTTCATAAATGACTCTTTTGCGTACAATGAGCCCGCGGGCATTGGCCCACCAAAAATGGCTTCTGTGCCTGCTATTGTCCGCGTATCAGCGACAATAATAATGTCGTTACTTTTCTCAAGCAGAGAAATAACCGGTTCCGTATTGGCGATGGCATCAATACGTCCAGAACGTAAGGCGTCCACTGCGCCAGCGGAGGTGCCAACACCAATGAAGGAAACATCACCGGGTTTCAACCCCGCCTGGGCAAGCACCACGTTTGTCACCATATTGGTGGAGGAGCCCGGTGCGCTTATACCGATTCTTCTACCTTTCAGATCGCTAATCTGATGATAATCCGGCATTGTTTTTCGTGACACAGCCACCACAATTTGCGGTGCCTGTCCGGTCATAATAAATGCGCTAATATACTGATTTTTATTCTGTAAGGTAATTGTATGTTCATAAGCTCCGCTGACTACGTCAGCACTTCCGCCAACAAGTGCTTGTAACGCTTTCCCACCGCCAGCAAAATCTGCAATATCAACCTGTAAACCAGCCTCTTTGAAATAGCCTTTTCGCTCTGCAATCGTCAGCGGAAGATTGTATAAAACGCTTTTACCTCCAACTGCTATGATGATTCGCGTCTTTTCCAGTGGCAGGGAAGAAGATACAGCGTGAAGACTGTACAGTAATAAACCCGCCATAATTCCTTTTAAAACAAATTTCATAGCTGATTCCTTTATCAGTATGTAACAATCTTTTTTAAATGGTCAAATATATATTTATCTGCACGAACTTATATTCCACCGACACTAATCGATACACGCTTAAAATTAAACTCATCGGCAAAAAATCAGCTTTGGATTGGGTCGTCTTTCAACACCGATGGTCATTTAATCATCAAACGGTATGTCTGTAGGTATTTTAATATTTTTATAACGCCTGCTTTTTTAATGTGATTTTTTTCAATGAGTACCATAAGCATTCTTTATCGCTGTCTTTTAAGTGAGTCTGGGAAAGCTGCTTAATAAAATTGGTTTTGTCGGTAAATAGCTCACCCTTTGATAATTGGGTACTAATATCGGTAAGAATTTTGGTATTTAACAAGCTGATTTTTGATCTTACCTGTTCCAGAGAGGCTGGTTGCCAACCTCCTTCCTGCACAGATAGCCAGTCGGCACGGTAGCGATATTGAATCGCCTTGGCAGCATCCATTTGCGCTTGTAAGAAGGGTTTTACCGACTCGCCATCTAATCTCAATTTTTCTGCCTTAAGCACTGAGCTGGACAGTACTCTGATTTCCTGATGTATATCTTCAATGGCAAGATGATTGTTAGCTTTGTAGCCCGAGACGTCCTTCATGTAGGATAAACGCTGGTTAATCAATGAGGCCACTTTGTCATTTTGTGTTAGCGTTGCCACAGCGGTCGAAGAAAAAAATGATCCAGCCATAAGCAGCAGTGCTCCAGATACTTTGCTTAGCATTTAAACCCACCTCTTTTTCAATTAGTCGGTTAGCATATGTAATCATACCCTAATTTTCTATCAGATTATTACCCGCCAGAATAATGTAAAGCCTTATTACGGTCTAATAAAAGACATATTTGTTGACTGTACTTCCACCTGAAAATATTGCCATCCTATATGCGCGTCCGTTTATCTATCTTTTTCTTCAATGTATGGTGGTAAAAATCGGTCTCAGTGGCAGCTTGATTGACAAGTGCGTACACCTCACGCGGGCACTAATACCGAAGAGCAACTGGAAATGTTGTTGGCAGAAAAGGAACGGACAAAGTTCTGGCTCATTGAGCTGGGTAAAACCGGGGGTTACAGGAGATCTTGATTGTCTCTGTCGATGACCTGCCGATAGGCAGCGTCTATTTTCAGAAGCAAATCCAGCAGTGTATCATCCATACGGAACGCAACAGCCTGAAATACGTTAAATGTAAGGACTACAACACTGTAGTTCACCTCGTATACGCACTGTATCTCAGGTATCGACACCGGGTTTGCATTGATCATATCCCAGATTATGCGCAACGGCTTCAATGGTCTTGCCGCAAAGGTGCAGACGACGCTCAAAGACGATCCGATGTCCGGCCACGTCTTCATCTTCCGGGGACGCAGCGGCAGCCAGGTCAAACTGCTCTGGTCAACCGGTGACGGGCTGTGTCTGCTCACGAAACGGCTGGAGCGTGGACGCTTCGCCTGGCCGTCGGCCCGCGATGGCAAAGTGTTCCTGACCCCGGCGCAGCTGGCGATGCTGATGGAAGGCATCGACTGGCGGCAGCCAAAGCGGTTGCTGACATCCCTGACCATGCTGTAAATCTCTTTATCCTGGTTGTTGCTGAATAAGCCTGGTAAAATACGGGCTTATGAACGACACCTCTTCTGATGACATCCTGCAGCTGAAACAGCGCCTGGCCGAACAGGAAGCGCTGAACCGTGTTCTGCTGGAGAAACTGGCCGATCGTGAACGCGAAATAGACCATCTGCAGGCGCAACTGGACAAGCTGCGCCGGATGAACTTCGGCAGCCGTTCCGAAAAAGTCTCCCGCCGTATCGCACAGATGGAAGTCGACCTGAAGGCGCTTCAGAAGGAAAGCGACGAGATTACCGGCCGGGTGGATGACCCGGAAGTTCAGCGTCCGCTGCGTCAGACCCGCACCCGTAAACCGTTCCCTGAATCACTTCCCCGTGATGAAAAACGGCTGCTGCCGGCAGCGTCATGCTGCCCGGACTGCGGCGGTTCGCTGAGTTATCTGGGTGAGGACAGCGCGGAACAGCTGGAGCTAATGCGCAGTGCCTTCCGGGTTATCCGGACGGTGCGGGAAAAGCACGCCTGCACAAAATGCGACGCTATCGTGCAGGCACCCGCCCCGTCACGTCCCATCGAGCGGGGTATCGCCGGGTCTGGTCTGCTTGCCCGGGTCCTGACGTCAAAATATGCAGAGCATACGCCACTGTACCGCCAGTCAGAGATATACGGCCGCCAGGGTGTGGAGTTGCGGCGGTCACTCCTGTCGGGCTGGGTGGATGCATGCTGCCGGTTGTTGTCCCCGCTGGAAGAGGCCTTGCAGCAATACGTGCTGACCGACGGGAAGCTCCACGCGGATGTAGTGGATCACAAAATCAGGACACCGGAATAACCTGCTTCCACTTTTCTTCATGCAGGTAAGGCGATAATCCACCATTGTTCGTATGAGGGCGGTACATGTTGTAATAACCATTTATCCACTGGTTTATGTCGAGTACCGCATGGCTAAAATCACCATAACCACCTTTGGGAAGCCATTCACTTTTAAGGCTGCGAAAGACTCTTTCCATCGGCGAATTATCCAGACAATTCCCTCTGCGACTCATACTTTGCATTACCCCATAACGCCAAAGTAACTTTCTGTATTTATTACTTTTATATTGAACTCCTTGATCTGAATGAAACAGAAGACGTTCATTACGCGGCCGTGTTTCCAGGGCATTACGCAAAGCCCTGCATACCAAATCAGCATCAGCGGTTAATGAGAGGGCTGAACCAATAATCCGGCGTGAATATAAATCAACAACAAGCGCGAGATAGCACCACCTGTCCTGCAGGCGAATAAAGCTGATATCGCCACACCAGACGCGGTTTGGTGCGGCGGGGTTAAACTGCCGGTTCAATAAGTTTGGCAATGCCGGACTGTTGTCTTCATTTATTCGGTAGCGATGTTTAACAGGCTGGTGACTGGTCAGCCCGCATTCCTGCATCAGTCGTCGCGCCAGCCACCGGCCTGCATCAACGCCACTCTGGCGTAACATCTGGCTGATTGCCCGACTCCCTGCAGCACCACGACTGAGAGCATGCAGTGCTCTCACCCGACTTCGTAATGCAATTCTTTGTACATTAACCGGATGCTTCACCTGCGCGTAATAAACGCTACGGTGAATACCGAATAAATGACAAAGAACCTGCACAGGCCACTTTGCTTTCAGCCGTGTGATTAGCGCGATAACTTTCCGGGGGCTTCGCTCATCAGCACGGCAGCCTGCTTTAGTATTTCTTTTTCCATCTCAAGACGTTTTATCTGCGCTTTAAGCTGCTGAATTTCGCGCTGTTCAGGAGTAATAGCATTGCCGACGGGCTCAATACCCAGAAGTTCCTGCTTATAAAGCCGTATCCATTTGCGCAAATGGTCAGGGTTGAGTTCGAGCGCCTGAGCAACTTCCCGTACATCTCGCTGGTATTTAACAACCTGTTCGATAGCTTCGAGTTTGAACTCCGGGGAAAATGTGCGTTTAGTCCGACGAGTTTTGATCATGTATCACCTCATGTTCACTGTTTTAACATTAACAGGATTTCGAGGTGTCCTGAATTACCGATCCACTACAACCACCAATTCCGGGCTGTATAACTGGACAGAAGAATATCTGACAGAGCGGGCCATCGTGGAATCCGGGGACGGTAGTGTCAGTGAAGAGGAACAAAAACAGCTGGCGCAAAATCTGGGCGAATATTTGTCCAGATTTCGCTCTTCAGAGGCAAAATCTGCAATCCGACTGCGTCACTTGATTCCGGGAATTTCGGGGTATCAGGCTGATAATGTGAAATTGTTCGCTCAGGTGGGTGAGGACGAGAAAGCGGTGATGACAGCCAACCGCCGCCTCGGCAGCACTGCATACTGGCGTTATTACTTTGCATTTTCCTCGCCGCAGAACGTTCTTCCGCCAGCGTATTTTGATGATCTTTTCCGTAAAAGTAGTAATCCCGAAGATTATCTGTCGATGGCCCAGGAGTTGTTAGGCCGGATCAACAGCAATGGTGTGTCCTCACGTACCTGGTTTGAGCATATTCTGAGCCAGATGACACGGCCAATGATAAACGAGCGTACTACAGAAGAGTGTTCTGGCTTGCTGACCTTCTTCTTTAATTCGGGTGATGAGATAAACGCATGTTACCGGCGAAGAAATCGCTGGTTTTCCCGGTATGATCTTGATGTAAACACAGTGGCTGATCGTCTTCTGAAAAGGATGCTGGATAATGACCGGGCGAAGGCGATGGAAACACTGCTTTCACTGACTATGAAAGGAACCGCCAGGGTCTGGATTGCGAATTATATCCGCGATTTGCTGTGGCAGAATGGGCTGGCTGGCAACCGGGCCGCCTCAGAGCAGGAACGTGTGCTGACAGATGAAGAGTTGAACCACGTTCGCAGCAACTTTAGTGAGCGCCTGAATAATGGTGAGCTGATATTGCAGCTTCTGCAGGAAGGTGAGCTGGGAGGATTTGTCTGGGCCTGGCAGGAAATTGCAGGCCAGGAAACACTGATTGCCTGGATTTCACAACACGTTACCTGTGACGAGGCATTTCTGACGTTATTGCTGAGTCTGCGCTCTCATATTATCTCCAGTGCAACCGGACACTATCTGGTTCTGAATCTAAATGATGTCAGCCCTCTGTTCGGTGGTGAAAAGGTAATCATTGAAAGGCTTGAGCGGATCCAGGCCGAAGGTCTGTTCCCTGAGCAGACTGACGAAATCAATAAAGCTATCGCACTCAGCAAATCATTCTGATTTTTCCAGCAAAGTCATTTTACCAACAATTCCCAGGGAACCTGCCCAGCAGGTTCTTTTTTTCAGTTGCAATCATAGTTGTATACCTGAATAACCTCCTGCTTTACCGCTTTTCGGATCCAGAAAAGAGAAATGTAGAAAAGGTAATAAATACCTTGCCTTGGTAATACAAATGAGTAAAGGTAATAACTCCTGCTGGCTGTGTTATAAAGACCACCATGTGGGAAAATATTCTTTTTAGATTACAGCGTCAAAGAGGTGTTCATTATGGACAAAAATATTTCTTCCGGACAAAACGAATCCCAGGGCACGATGTCAGTTTCGCTCAAGGGCATCCCCGCCGATCAGGGCCTCGCGTTGAAGGAAGTGGCCAAAGCCCGCGACATTAATCTGTCCGCACTGCTGCGCGAGATGGTGGGTGCCAGCATGGGCAGTATTCTCCACGTCTTCTGCATAAAAAGCCCGCTTGTAGCGTCGCTGGACCAGGATATTGCCCAGTATAACGGCAGCTCTGTACTGCCGGCATGGAGTGCTGCTCCGCCGGCCCCCCAGATCGAGGCCGCCTACCGCGATCTACTGGGCATCCGCACGGAGGATGATCTGACCCGTATTCTGCTTCGTAATGCCCAGTACCTGCGCATGCGGGCCAGCCAGATTCTGCCGCGGGGGCAGCAGTTCTACGGGGGGACAGCTTTGTATTTTTCGTTGTTCTGTGAGGTCGCCCGGCTTGATGACCAGACGATTGAAGCGTTCTGGGCCCACATAGCCTGCTTCTGGGGGCCGTGGTACAGGCCTCAGGATTATTACCAGCAGATTAACCAGCTGCGCAGTGTTTTGGGTCTTGATCCCGCAGAGCGTCTTTATCAGGCCCGGGCCAAAGGCGTTTACAGCCAGGCAGAGATTTTTGAGGGCGAAAATGGAGCGAAAGGGCTGAGACAGGTCCTGCTGACGCTCCGCACCGAGAACACCCGGGCTCTGCCGGCTGACGCTATTCAGCTGTTTACCCTGCCTAACTGTAATGGCCACATTCTGACGCCTGATCCGGGCTATGGAGCCCCTATTCTTCTTGCCAACAATGTCCTCAGTATGGGGTTCCGTTTCCGGGAAGAGTCCTGCTCCCTGCACTGCTACAGCGTGGTGGCCCCTCAGATAGGGGACACCCGGACGCTGACGGAAGTCGCGGCCGCGCTCGTCAGTCAAGTTGATGACCCCCTCAAGGCCTATGCTTCAACCATTCCTGTCAACATACTGTAAAACCCATGCCGCTGCGGCGGCCTTTATGGATGAAAATCATAAGCCGCTCATGCGGCTTTTTTAATTGAATTACAATGGAGTCCGACGTTATTTGGATGAGACCAGTCAGGAACTGGTCTCAGAAATTGATGTGATGGTATTATCAGGAGCTGATCTATCGTACTTTCAGTCGTGGTGCTTTTGTTGTGACAATACGTCCTTTATGACCAAGCGAACCTGTCTGCTTAAGTTCAGAAACGAGCACGTCCTTCAGGGCATCATGAATTGACTGATTGCGCGACATTTCCTGAGAGGAAAGCGTACGCGGAGTAAGACGCATAACTTTATCTTTTGTCGGTTTCGAGTACATAAAAATTCACCTCCTCCCGAATGTCTTCTCTGTATGTATAGTTTACATCAGCCGCATATTTCTTCAACAGTCGATGATAATAGCGTGCCAAAGTCTCTTTATAAGGCGCGGTGAACACGATGGTTGCCCCAGTACGTTCGACAACGTCAAAAATCGCTTCAGCAATTCCCTCGACAAAAAGCCTTTCAAGCTCTTCCTCGGTGTAATGCATATCAGTGTACTGTTCAAACTTCTCACGACCACTGATTGAATAAAGCGCCTGTATGTCGAAAAAATCCACCATTAAGGTGCTATTGCTTAGTTCTGCTACGGTGTAAAAGCTGTCCAGATATGGGGCAAGATCAACACCACTCCTGAATTCAACAACATACTCACTCAGTAGTCCTTTCGGCTTCTCCACTCTAACCAGATAACGGAGCGGGTTCATATCCGATGGATACTGATTAACCTGTATTCTCATAAAAATAAGCTAGTCCAGCAAGTTATGGTGTGACCAGCAGATTAAAACAATCTATCCAACAATGTCATCACCAGTGGGCTTCGATCATAGAAAGACAATATCCGGAATTGACAGAAACCGGATCTGACCGGCGGAAGTGAACATCGATATAAGGTCGAGCTATAGGGTGCCGCCCGCCGTGACGGAAAAGTGAAGAAATAACCACTACTGGCATAAGGTACCGTTGATATGTTCCGCGCTGATGGCAAATTGCAGAGCCGGAGTAAGAATTTTGTTGGCGGTGACGTTACCCGCTGAGCGAGAGCCATCACTTAAGGCCCAGGCTCATCATTCACTGGGACTCAGGGAGCAGGGCTCACGCGTATTCAGAAAATATTGATCTGCATCTTCTTGTTCTGTTCTCCAGCCACTGCTTTCCAGTAGCGCCAGGAAGCCTGATACGTTGCCGGTGATGCGCGCCCTGACAGGCGCACATTGTGTTCCCGCCTCGTTAAATGCCGCATCAAGCGACGATTTCAGCACGTAAACGCCATTGACTTCGGGATTCAGCGTCAGACGTCGGCGCCCCTGCCACTGTTCATCCGACAGCATCTGGTATACCCAGTGATATTCCCGCGCCGTGTCCAGTGCATGACTGAGCCGGTAAAGATCGGGTTGTTCTTCCAGGGTGCCCGTGGTCGTATCCCAGAGAAAATTGAGCTTCAACGGCAGTTTTGCCCGCACGCCCAGCGTCCTGCCCTGTTTGAGCAGCCAGTCGATATCACGGGTGGCTTCACGGGGGAAGCGGCGGGTACGTTTTGCTTCTGCCAGCCAGCGGGTAATAAACAGGGTTTGCTGTGCCTCTGACGCCACAGCGCCGTCCTGAAGTGCTGTGTGGAGGGCGATAAGCGCACACCATGCCATGTGGGCAGTTCTGGCTGCCAGTGTGGTTTCTGTCATTGTCTGTCCGGTTGCGGCTCCTGAGAAGGAGAGTGTATCAGTCCTGATGCGGAGCTTTGAATCCTGCGCGTTCCCATTACTCTTGTTATCCTGCTTCCTTCTCCACACGGCTGTAGAGCCCGTTGATGGAGACAATAAGATAGGCGGCAATATCTTTGACGCGTTCAACAGAATGCGGGCGATCATTCATACGGTGAATGGCCCGTGCTTTCAGCTCTACAGATGCGGTTTTGATCTCGGGTGTTGCACTTCAGGATAGCCAGGTGATTATTGTCTTATTTCAGCATCGGAAATGATATTTAAAATTATTTAAATATGCCAACTAAGTCCACTAACGGACCTTGAAATTCTATTTAACGTTTTTCCACACTAATCCTGAAGCTATTCTGATTGTATGAGATTTCTTAATTTATGTGAGGACGTTTTTAGTTAATTTGAATTCAGGGTTTACTCTTCCTGCTCAGCCCAGCTATACCGGTAAAGTGTAGTCACACTTAACATTCACTGGTGCTGGCTAACATTACTCATTCCGTTTTATCCGCTTTACCCTGCGACGAATCAGACGTTAAAATTAGAAGGCCCATTTTCTATGGTGACACTGTGCCCGGCTAAGGGATTAATTCATTCAGGAGATTAATGTATATGTCTGAATCATTTCAGAACGAGATACCGCGCGCGCGCGTAAATATAAAATTAGACCTGTTTACGAACGGTGCTCAGAAGAAAGTTGAGCTCCCTTTGAAAATGCTGAGCGTCGGCGACTTCAGCAATGGCAAGGCTCAGGGGCCATTGTCCGAGCGCGAAAAAATCAACGTCACAAAAAACAATTTCAACAGCGTCCTGACTGAACTTAATCCCGAAGTTAACCTCACCGTAAAGAACACTCTCGCCAACGACGGCTCTGAAGAAAATGTGACGCTGTCCTTTCAGGATATGAAAGATTTTGAACCTGAGGCGGTGGCGCGTCAAATTCCCCAGCTTCGGGCCATGCTGTCCATGCGTAATCTGTTACGTGATTTGAAATCCAACCTTCTTGATAACGTGACATTCAGGAAAGAACTGGAAACCATATTAAAAGACCCCGCGCTGTCCGATGAACTGCGCAGTGAGCTGAATGCGCTTGCCCCGACCCAGGCTTAATGACCGGGACTTCTTTTAACGGAATAAAAACGAGTAAATGCTAATGTCAGTTAATAATGAATCCCGGAATATGGCGGGCGGCGCCACTGTCGAAAAAAAACTTTCGCAGGGTGGGGTATATGCCTCACTGTTCGACAAAATTAATCTGCAGCCGGTTGCCGAAATGGGCAATCTGAACGGGTTTGATGATAATACGGTGATGGCCGAAACGTCGACCAATGCCCGAGTGACTGCGGCCGTTCAGGTGTTTATGCAGTGCCTGCAGAAATCCGGCCAGAAAGTGGAAAAACTGGATAAGACCCTGCTGGACAGCCACATCGCAGAGCTGGATTTCCAGATAAGCCGCCAGCTGGATGAAATCATGCACAATGATGAATTTCAGAAGGTGGAATCCGTCTGGCGGGGCCTGAAATCGCTGGTCGATAAAACCGATTTCCGCCAGAACGTGAAGCTGGAATTACTCGACCTGTCGAAAGAGGAGCTGCGTCAGGACTTCGAGGATTGCCCGGAAATTATCCAGAGTGGGCTGTACAAGCAGACCTATATCGCGGAATACGACACCCCGGGTGGTGAGCCGATTGCGGCCGTGATTTCAGCGTACGAATTTGATGCGTCAGCCCAGGACGTGGCGCTGATGCGTAACATCTCCAAAGTGTCTGCCGCGGCCCATATGCCGTTTATCGGTTCCGCTGGCCCGAAATTCTTCCTTAAAGATTCGATGGAAGAGGTGGCAGCCATTAAAGATATCGGCAACTACTTCGACCGTGCCGAATACATCAAATGGAAATCCTTCCGTGAAACGGATGATTCCCGCTATATCGGTCTGGTGATGCCGCGCGTGCTCGGCCGTCTGCCGTATGGCCCGGACACCGTGCCGGTGCGCAGCTTCAACTATGTGGAACAAGTGAAGGGCCCGGATCACGACAAATACCTGTGGACCAACGCCTCGTTCGCGTTTGCCGCCAACATGGTGAAGAGCTTCATCAGCAACGGCTGGTGCGTGCAAATTCGTGGCCCGCAGGCCGGGGGTGCAGTGAAAGACCTGCCTATTCATCTGTACGACCTGGGTACCGGTAATCAGGTAAAAATTCCGTCCGAAGTCATGATCCCGGAAACCCGCGAATTTGAATTCGCCAACCTCGGCTTCATCCCGCTGTCCTACTACAAAAACCGCGATTACTCCTGCTTCTTCTCGGCGAACTCCACCCAGAAACCGGCACTGTATGACACCGCCGATGCGACCGCTAACAGCCGTATTAACGCCCGTCTGCCGTACATCTTCCTGCTGTCGCGTATTGCCCACTACCTGAAGCTTATCCAGCGTGAAAACATCGGTACCACTAAAGACCGTCGTCTGCTGGAGCTGGAGCTCAACACCTGGGTGCGTGGTCTGGTGACGGAAATGACCGATCCGGGCGACGAGCTGCAGGCCTCACACCCGCTGCGCGATGCGAAAGTGCTGGTCGAGGACATCGAAGACAACCCGGGTTTCTTCCGCGTAAAACTGTTCGCCGTGCCGCATTTCCAGGTGGAAGGCATGGATGTGAATCTGTCACTGGTTTCCCAGATGCCGAAAGCGAAAGCGTAAGGCGAGGGATAATCAGGGATGAAAATTTATCGCCCACTTTGGGAGGACGGGGCCGCACTGGCCCCGCAACAGTTTCAGCAGCAGGGCCGGTGGAGTGAACACGTTGCCGACACGGTGGCCCGGATGGGAATTGCGCATCCCTGGGGCGTAGTGGCCGCGGAGTTTGATGACGCGGCGCTCGCGCTGTCCCGACTGAATGCGACCCGACTGGTGCTGCGTTTTCAGGATGGCACGATTGTGGATACGGATCTGGCGGACACGCTGCCGCCGGTCTGTGACCTGTCTTCTGCCGCCGGCATGGAGGCCACCGAGGTGGTCGCCGCGCTGCCGCTGTTGAGTGCGAACGGCGGCAATCTGGATAACGGGCATGACAGCGAACGCCCGCGCCGCTGGAAAGCCGAGCGGGTGGTGGTGCAGGAGCTCGCCGGGCACGAAAGCGGGGAGCTGGCCATTCTGCGCCACGCTATCACGTTGCGCTTATCCAGCCAGGAAAACACGTCATACCTGACCTGTCCGGTGGCCCGCCTGGTGCGTAATGCCCAGGGGCAGTGGAGCCGTGACCCGGCGTTTGTCCCGCCCATGCTGTCGCTTTCTGCCAGTCCGTTACTGGTCACCGAGCTGGGTGACCTTCTGGTGCGTCTGCAGGCCCGTCGTCGACGCCTGATGGCCATGCGCCGTGAGAGCAATGAGCGGATGGCCGATTTCGCGGTGGCTGACGTGTCGCTGTTCTGGCTGCTCAATGCCCTGAACAGTGCCGAACCGGTCCTGGTGGAGTTGTTGCAGACGCCATCGCGCCATCCGGAACTGCTGTACCGGGAACTGACCCGCCTGGCCGGCAGCCTGCTGACCTTCTCGCTGGAGCACGATGCCGGTGATATTCCGGCGTATCAGCACGATACCCCTGAGCAGGTGTTCCCGCCGTTACTGACGCTGCTGGACAAACTCCTTGAAGCGAGCCTGCCGTCACGGGTGGTGAGCATCCAGCTTGAGCATCACGACCAGATCTGGAAAGGCTCCCTGCACGATGCGCGTCTGCGCGAAGGGGCTGATTTCTACCTGTCCGTGCGCGCTTCCATGCCCAATCACGAGCTCCAGACGAAATTCCCGCTGTTGTGCAAGGCCGGCAGCTTCGACGATGTCTCGGATGTGGTGAATGTGGCCCTGAGTGGCATGGTGATCAAACCGCTCACCCAAGTGCCGGCGGCTATCCCGCTGCGTCTGGAAAACCAGTATTTCTCTCTGGATCTGTCGACGGATGCCGCCCGGGCGATGCTTGAGGCGGGGAGCTGTACCTTCTACACCCCGGGCTCACTCGGTGATGTGAAACTTGAACTCTTTGCGGTGCTGCGCTCATGAATAAATCCGAACTCAGCCAGATAGACCGCATTTTCTACCCGGGCTGGCTGATGGCCAGCCAGCTGCGAGGTGGGCAGGAAGTCCGGGACGGGGAAGGGCTCTATCGCCGGGCCTGCCGTCTGGTGCAGGAGGCGAAGGCTGCGCTTACGGAGGCAGGTTACAGCGACATCAGCCGTGACCATATGGTGTACGCCCTGTGTGCCCTGCTTGATGAAAGTGTGATGAACCGCGGAACCACCGATGACGGTTACCTGACGTGGCGCCGTGATCCGTTACAGGCTCACTTCTTTGGCACCCTCAATGCCGGTGAGGAGCTGTGGGAACGGATCCGCAACCTGCTGAAAGAAACCGCCCCTGACGCCGCCGTCCTGACCTGCATGTACCGGACCCTGCAACTGGGGTTCGTCGGTCAGTATCGTGCCCAGGATGATGAGCGCCGGGATGATATCGTTCGCGCGCTCGCGGAACGGGTGCCGGCCTTCTCGCTGGCACAGGACGCCCCCATTGTTGCCCGGGCATCACGCCTGCGCAGCGGTCGTCGCTGGTACTGGCTGACCTGGGTTGTGGCCGCTGTCGCCCTGGTGGCGCTCTGGTTCTTCCTTTCGTCTTCGCTTACCGGGCTGGTAAGCCAGACTGTCAGGCCGGGGTAAGCGATGCGGGATGCGTACCGAAGTCTGTTAACTGCCCTGGGTGCCGTGCTGGCGCTGTGGCTCATTCTGGGATTCTGGCCACTGTCGACAGGCAGCCGTGTGGCACTCAGCCTGCTGGTTGTTCTGGTGTCCGGGGTGATGTTCTGGCGTCAGCGTCGGGCTTCGCAGGCGCGGGCGACCGCTGTCCGGGAAATTGTGGATGAAAACCTGCCGCCGGAAGATTTTCAGGGAGCGGTTACCCTCGTCTGTGGCGACAACGCCCCGCTGTTTGTCTCTGGTTCCCGTCACCGGGAAACCCGGCAGGGCTGGTATTTGTGGGTGAAGGATGCGGAACAACTGCCACTCCTGGCACTGCACCTGAGCCTGATGCGCCCGGCCCTGGTGTCGCAAATCTCCGTCATGCTGGCGGTGGTGCCTGAGCTGCACACATCCGGTGATGATTTTACCCAGTCTTTGCGGGGCTGGCAGCGAGCTGTCGTCCAGTGCCGTGCAGCATTTGGCACGATCCCCCCGCTGTGGACCGTTACCTGGGTATCGCCCCCAGTGGCCTGCGCGGAGGCAGAGCCCGTCTGGTTTACCACGGTAAACCAGCGGAGTGGTATTCAGGTGTGTCAGCCCGGTCAGGGCAATGTGTCACTGACGGAGTGGACCCGGGAGACTGGCTCAGACGGGTGTCTTTCGCGCCTGAGCCAGGGCCTGTGGCTGGACAGTCTGCTTGCCTGGCAGAGTAGCGCGGTGAATGACCTGCTGTCGGTACGACAGGGCGAGCTGCCGGTGATGAAGCCCTGCGTGCAGGGCATGTGCATGGTGCCGGTGAGCGGTATCGCGAGCAATCTCTGGCAACAGCACATCACTGCCGTGACGGCGCTGCCACCGGATGCCGTTGTCACCACCGGGCCATTGCCGTTACCTGAACTGCTGCTACCGGCGTTACCGCGCCGACGGGGTGTCAGCCGCAGAATGGTGTTCTGGCGCTATGCCGGATTACTGGGGGGGATTTTCCTGGCACTGGCGATGCTGGCGTCCTGGATGAACAACCAGCGCCTCATTCGTAATGTTGGCGATCACCTTGCGTTGTATCACCAGCTGACGGGTAAGCCTGTTGCCCCGAAACTGCGGGCCCAGCAGCGTCTCAGGGCCGATGGCGCATTGCTGGACGACTGGCAGCGTCGCGGGGAGCCACTGCGTTATCGCCTGGGTCTGTATCAGGGACTGCGTCTGGCTCCGCCGGTCGAAGCGGCTGTGAATGACTGGGCACCGCCGCCGCCACCGCCGCCGGTTATCAAAAAAATCATTCAGGGTCCCAAAACCGTGCGCCTCGACAGCATGTCGCTGTTCGATTCCGGCAAGTCTGTGCTCAAAACCGGGTCCACGAAAATGCTGGTCAATTCGCTGGTCGGTATCAAGGCGAAGCCGGGCTGGCTGATTGTGGTGGCCGGCCACACCGACAATACCGGCAATCCACAACTCAACCAGACGCTCTCTCAGCAACGTGCCGAAGCGGTGCGGGACTGGATGCGCGATACCGGTGATGTGCCGGAAAGCTGTTTTGCGGTGCAGGGTTACGGCGCAAGCCGACCGGTCGCAACCAATGACACGCCGGAAGGCCGCGCGCTCAACCGCCGTGTCGAAATCAGTCTGGTTCCGCAGGCCGATGCCTGTCGGATCCCAGGCAATACCAACACGTCATCGCAGGATGATGGCGTGACTGAAAATGAAATGGAGAACTAACACATGGCAATTCCTGTTTATCTGTGGCTGAAAGACGACGGCGGTGCGGACATCAAAGGTTCCGTAGACGTTCAGGATCGTGAAGGCAGCATCGAAGTGGTCGCTCAGGAACACAACCTGTACATCCCGACCGATAACAACACCGGCAAACTGACCGGCACGCGTATTCATACGCCGTTCCTGTTCACCAAGGAAATCGATTCCTCGAGCCCGTACCTGTACAAGGCAGTGACCACCGGCCAGACCCTGAAGTCTGCTGAATTCAAGTGGTACAAAATCAACGATGCGGGCCAGGAAGTGGAGTACTTCAACACCAAACTGGAAAACGTCAAGCTGGTGAAAGTCGCGCCGAAAATGCACGACATCAAAGATCCGGGCTACGAGAAACATAACCACCTCGAAACCATCGAGCTGCGTTACGAAAAAATCACCTGGACCTACAAAGACGGCAACATCATTCATTCCGATTCCTGGAACGAACGCGCCACCGCGTAAGTCTGCCAGCGGACAGTCCCCTCTGTCCGCTTTTTTGTTTCTTTGCTGAAAGCCTGCGGATGCGGACCTTCAGCAAAGAAACCCACAAACTGCCCGCCTGACCGTATGCGCTTTGGTCTCCTGAACCACAGGAAACAGCGAGGGGCGGTAGCGTGTCCAGGAACCGACAAAGAGAGAACTTCATGGAAAACCCAGCCATCCTGCTGCGACGTCTGAACCCTTACTGTGCCCGTGCGATGGAAGGGGCGGCTTCGCTCTGCCAGACCCGCGCCCATGCGGAAATTCTGCCGGAGCACTGGCTCCTGAAACTGCTGGAACAGGGCGAAGGCGACCTGACGGTGCTGGCGCGTCGCTATGAATGGGATATGGACGGCTTGTGGCAGGATTTACTCGGCTGGCTGGACAACCTGCCGCGCTCGGTGCGCGGGCGACCGGCTCTGTCCGACAACATTCAGACCCTGATGCAGCAAGCCTGGATGATTGCTTCCCTGAACGGTGAGGAACATATCCGGAGTGTCCATCTGCTGATGGCGCTGGTCGATAAACCGAAACTGGTCCGCTGTGACGGTCTGTGGCCGCTACTGACGCTCGGCCAGAGCCAGCTGGAGCGTCTGCGTCCGCTGATTGATGCGCAGTCCGACGAGCGTCCGGACCTTCAGCAGGCCGCTGAACTTGCCCAGCAGGGCGGCGATGTCGAAATGGTCGGCCGTCCGGTCGGGGCGGAGGTAAAAGACGGTGAGCTGAACCCGGCGCTGCAAAACGCGCTCGATAAATTCACCCTTGATGTCACCGCCAAAGCGAAAGAGGGCAAAATCGACCCTGTATTCGGGCGCGATACTGAAATTCGCCAGATGGTCGATATCCTCTCTCGTCGCCGTAAAAACAACCCGATTCTGGTCGGAGAGCCGGGCGTGGGCAAAACTGCCCTGGTGGAAGGTCTGGCGCTGCGCATTGCCGAGGGCAATGTGCCGGAATCGCTGAAAACCGTCAGCCTGCGCACCCTTGACCTCGGCCTGTTGCAGGCGGGCGCGGGCGTGAAGGGCGAATTTGAACAGCGGCTGAAAAACGTCATCGATGCCGTACAGCAGTCACCCAATCCGGTGCTGCTGTTCATCGACGAAGCCCACACCATCATCGGCGCGGGTAATCAGGCGGGTGGGGCGGATGCGGCCAACCTGCTGAAACCGGCGCTGGCGCGCGGGGAACTGCGCACCATCGCCGCGACCACCTGGAGCGAGTACAAACAGTACTTTGAACGCGATGCCGCACTCGAACGCCGCTTCCAGATGGTGAAAGTCGACGAGCCGGACGACGAGACTGCCTGCCTGATGCTCAGGGGCCTCAAATCCCGCTATGCGGAACACCATAACGTTCACATTACCGATGCGGCCGTTCGCGCCGCCGTGACACTGTCGCGCCGTTATCTGACCGGTCGACAGCTGCCGGATAAAGCCGTCGACCTGCTTGATACCGCAGCTGCCCGTGTGCGTATGAGTCTCGATACCGTGCCGGAGCCGTTAACGCGGATGCGCGCCCAAATCACGGCCCTGGAAATCGAGAAGCAGGCGCTGCTGGAAGATATCGCCGTCGGCAACAGTAGCCAGGGTGAGCGTCTGGCGGCGATTGAACAGGAAGAAATCACCCTGTTTGTCGAACTGGACGAGCGCGAGACGCAGTACGGCCAGGAGTTGTCGTTAACGGAGCAACTGCTGGAGACCCGCAAGGATATCTCCCGTCAGAGTGAGACCCGTGACCTGCAACAGCAACTAGATGGCATGCAGCAGAACAGCCCGCTGCTGTCTGTTGATGTTGATACCCGCACCATCGCCAATGTGATTGCCGACTGGACCGGGGTACCGATTTCCTCGCTGATGAAGGACGAGCAGACCGAACTGCTGAACCTGGAAGGGGAAATCGGCAAGCGCGTGGTAGGCCAGGACGTGGCGCTCAACGCCATCGCTCAGCGTCTGCGTGCGGCCAAAACCGGGCTCACCTCCGAGAACGGGCCGCAGGGCGTGTTCCTGCTGGTCGGCCCGAGCGGCACCGGGAAAACCGAGACCGCGCTGACCCTCGCGGATGTACTGTACGGCGGCGAAAAATCCCTCATCACCATCAACCTGTCGGAGTACCAGGAGCCGCATACCGTTTCCCAGCTGAAAGGCTCGCCTCCGGGCTACGTCGGTTACGGTCAGGGCGGTATTCTGACCGAGGCGGTGCGCAAGCGCCCGTACAGTGTGGTGCTGCTCGATGAAGTGGAAAAAGCCCACCGTGACGTGATGAACCTGTTTTATCAAGTGTTCGACCGCGGCTTCATGCGCGACGGCGAAGGGCGTGAAATCGACTTCCGCAACACCGTGATTCTGATGACTTCCAACCTCGGCAGCGACCACCTGATGCAACTGCTGGACGAACAGCCGGAGGCCACCGAAGGCGACCTGCACGAACTGCTGCGCCCGATATTGCGTGACCACTTCCAGCCCGCGCTGCTGGCCCGCTTCCAGACAGTAATCTATCGCCCGCTGGCGGAAACCGCGATGCGCACCATCGTACAGATGAAACTGGAGCAGGTGAGCCAACGTCTGCACCGCCACTATGGCCTGAAAACGCACATCGGTGAAAGCCTGTATGAGGCCCTGACCGCCGCCTGTCTGCTGCCGGACACCGGGGCGCGCAACGTCGACAGTCTGCTCAACCAGCAAATCCTGCCGGTGCTGAGTCAGCAACTGCTGACTCATATGGCCGCGAAACAGAAACCCCACTCACTTACCCTGGGATGGGATGAAGAAGACGGGATTGGACTTGAATTTTCAGGCGCGGCTGAAAGCTAATCCGGAGGCAGGGAATGACCATTCATGATGCCGGGAAGAAAAAGAAGAACGACAAAAAGCAGGACGATAATTCCGTCAGAAAACTGACCAGCGGGGAAATCGCCTTAGCCAGAAAGGTATTCGGTAACAGGATCGATTACGAGAAGGTGAAAATTCATCATGGTAGCTATCTGCCGTTTAATGCGCAGGATGCGAATACGGCAATGACGCCTAATGGTGAAATCTACTTCATCAATCAGTACCGGGATGATTTTTCACAATCACTGTATTCGCTTCAGCATATGTTTATTCATGAAATGAGCCATGTCTGGCAGCGTGAAAAAGGGATGAATGTTATTGGACGAGGTCTTGTGAGCTGGCTTGTCAGTTATCGCTATACACTTGATGGCCGCCTGCTGAGTGACTATCCGATGGAGCAGCAGGCACAGATTATTGCCGATAATTTTGTTTTACAGACATTTGGCTATGAAATCTGGTGGCACCTTGAAAATAAAAAGTACCCCGACATTACGCTTGATGGCGACATTTCTGAGGCTGCAATACGTGAAGGGTATAAAAATTCTCTGAGAGGTTTTCCATGGTGAGCGTGAACCATTTTCGAAAAATTATCTTTATCGTTTCATTAGGCATGTCGTCGGTAGCCCTGACGGGCTGCCCGGGCCCTGGCGACAGAATGAGCCTGGATGAAACTGCGCAGGTGAGCAAGAAAGGTAATGATGTTTGCATGAGTATTCATGATGCTCGAGATTATCAGCCTGCAGACATGGGTATCAATCTTCGGGGTACGCCGCCTAAAGAGAAAGAATTTAACTTCTCGCCAGATCTTAAGATTGTTAATGGTGCATTGTGCATTCCACCGTCTTACTACCATTTCATGGATGGTAATAAATACATTGTTGAATTTGTGCTTCATTCAGCCAACAGCAAAGATGAATCCCGGAATTTTGTTGTCGGAATAGGTGTTAATAATACCCAGGTATATAACTTTCCTTTGAACGATCGCGAAATTTCGAGGCCTTATGGCTCAATTGAAGTTTCTGAATAGTGCCCCGGTATAACGCCATGAAGGTTTTTATTTTTTTAACTTTAGTGGTGGCGGGAGTGCTGTTTCTTCCTGATACGTGTTTTTACACATTCGTTAAGCGCTTTATCCCCATTAGTGGCGACGGCGAATACGGCATGAATAATTTTGAAATGACCGTTTTGCTGATGAAAACCCTCGCCTGCACCCTCGGGGCAGGAGCCGTAATCACGCTTTTTCGTACTCGCTGAGTACCCCTGATTAAACCTGTTACTTGCCCGTCGGCAAGAAAGTCATGGACTGCAGGTTATCCCATGGAGTCAAAATCATGAGTCTGACAGATACGCTTAAGAACACCCTGTCTGCGCTAACTGAAGGCGGGCTGAACCGCTACCGCCTGGATATTCCGTCCTGCACAGCTTCACTGGATGTGGAAGAGTTTAACGGTAAGGAGTTCATGAGTGAGCTTTACCACTACGACATCATCTTTACCAGCAGCGATCAGAATATCAGTTCAGCGCAACTGTTGACCAAACCTGCCACGCTGACCATGGGAACCGGGCCTCTGATGGGGCTGACCGGGCAGAAAGTGGTGCATGGTGTGGTGACGCATTTTAAGCGTATCAGTGGCTCACGTGACCAGGCAACGTACCAGATAATTATTGAGCCGTTCCTTTCTCTGCTGCGCAAGCAATTCCGTACCCACCGTTTTTTTGTCAATAAGTCGGTACCGGAAGTCGTCGCCGAAGTATTGCAGGAGCATGGCCTGAAAGGCTGGGAATATGAGTTCACCCTCAAAGCCGACTATCCGAAGCGTGAGCAGATTAATCAGTATAAGGAAAATGACCTTGCGTTCATTGAGCGTCTGCTGGTCGAAGTAGGGATATTCTACTTCTTTACCCTGCAACCCGACACCCAGACCGAAGTGGTGCATTTCGCAGACAAGCAGAGTGCATGGACGTTTGGTAAGTCTCTGCCACTCAGTAGTCCATCGGGAATGAGTGACAATGCAGCGGACTCGGTATGGGGGGTTAACGCCCGACAGAACGTGGTTGAGCGCTCTGTCACCGCCAATGATTACAATCACCGTGAAGCCCAGAATGTCCTGACCTCTGTACCGGCGGACATGACCCGTGGCGACGGTGATGGTGTGACCTACGGTGAGGTTTATCACTACCTGCCGCGTCATCTTGAACGTGGCGACAAAATCACACCTTCAGCGGAAACTGGCAACTTTTGGGCTCGCCTTGAGCACGAACGTTTTCTGTCCGGACAGACGACTATCAGCGGTTGCAGCAATGATGCCCTGCTTTCTCCGGCCCAGGTGCTGACCATCAGTGAACGAGCGGTACCGCCAACACTGCCATCAGAAACGGACAACGGCATAATCATTACCCGTACGGATTATATAGCCAGCCGTAAGAATGCTCTGTTAGTGACGTGGGAAGGGATGCCGTACTACGAGAACCGCTGCTGGCGACCTGCGGCCAAAAAGCGCCCGGTGGTCAGCGGCACCCTGATGGCGCGCGTGACCAGCGCCAAAGATAACGATATCTACGCCTGGCAGGATGCATCGGGTATGTACCGGGTGAAGTTTGATGCCGACCGCGATGATAAACGTCAGGGCGTGGAAAGCATGCCAGTACGCTTCGCCAAACCGTACGGCGGCGACAAATACGGCTTCCACTTCCCGCTGATACAGGGTACCGAAGTGGCCATCGCTTTCCATGAAGGTGATCCGGACCGCCCGTATATCGCCCACGCGATGCACGACTCCCGCCATGTCGACCACGTCACTGAAGCCAACAGCACGCGCAACGTCATCCGTACCGCGGGCCTGAACAAGCTGCGGATGGAGGACAAGCGCGGCGAAGAGCACGTCAAGCTCAGCACCGAGTACGGGGGCAAGACGCAGCTTAATTTAGGCCATAACGTAGACGCCTCCCGCGAACTGCGCGGTGAGGGAGCAGAGTTACGGACTGACAAACATATTGCCATTCGTGGGGGAGACGGTGTCTTCATCACTGCGGATAAGCAGCCTTCGGCTGGCGATAAGATACTCTCCATGCAGGAGGCGATTGCTCAGCTGGAGAATGCACTGAGTATTGCCCGAAGCTTGTCGGATGCGTCAGAGACTGCGAATGCACTTCCTTCGGATATCCAGAGTCAGGTGAAGTTAACGGATGCGCTGAAAGGCCTGGTTAAGCCCGGGATGGTGCTCAATGCACCAGAAGGGGTGAGTATCACCAGTCCTCAGGCTGTCCGTGTGGCCTCCGGTAGTGCCAGTGTGGGAATTATGTCCCAACAAAATACGGATATCAGTGCGCTGAAACGGTTTACGGTGGCCGCAGGCGAAGCGGTCAGTATGCTGGCCCGCAAGGCAGGTATGAAACTCTTTGCGGCGAAGGGAAAAGTGGAAATTCAGGCCCAGGACGATGCGCTGGAGGCGATAGCCAAAAAAGATGTCTCGGTGACCAGTGCGGAAGGGCGGGTTGAAATCACGGCAGCGAAAGATATCGTGCTGAAAAACCTGGATGGGTCGTTTATCCAGTTGCAGGGTAAAAACATTATTCTGGGCTGCGAAGGCAATATCCTGTGGAAATGTACTAATGCGCAGAAAATGGGGAGTGTAAGCATAGGTAGCACTATGCCTCAGCTTCCATCAGGATATAGTGGGAAATTTACGGCATCTTCTGATTCTGGAATTCCTGTCGCTGCAGCAGGATACGTATTGACTGCTAGTAATGGACAGCAATTATTTGGTAAGACAGACGAGAATGGGGAAACAGTCCCTGTTTACTCATCAAATCCAGACGAACCGTTTGAGTTAGAAATTATTCAAAGTGATTATTGGTACGATAGCGAGGATATTGTAGACAGAATACATTGTTCAACATTTTCTGATATGTCATTTAAGGACGATGGTTGTCAGTGCGGTAATTGTGAGGAAAACAGTGATGAGTAATGTAATTTGTAAACGTAAATTTGTATTGTTCATGTGTTTGATCCCATTTGGTTGTATTGCTGGCAGTGACTGGAACTCAAAAGAAGCGCATATGCAATGCGGCCCTGCAATAATAAAAGTAACTGCTGAATGTAAAGCTGCTCAGCAAAGCCCCTCAACAAATATTTGCAAAAATTACAGGCTGGAAATAACAAACGTCTCTAGCACTAAAATATTTCAGTTGCCATATATGCCCGATGGTCAGAGAAAGACCCTGGAAGATCAAGGTTACACATTCAATAATGTAGTTAAGCCTGGTGATTGGGCTCCCTCGATGATGAAATGCTATGACAATGAAAATATTGTCATAGGTTATCAACTTGGTTTGGATGAAGAGGAAAGTGTAAAGGGTTCATTACTATCATATGTTGACGCGCCATTTATTAATCTGTCAGGTGAGTTTATTGCAGGGGAGAAATCATCGACTCTAAGGGCCCGTGAAATAAAAGATCCGTATGACAATACAAATTTGGATTTTATTAGCAATCGCTGAGGTATGGTATGTCTGATTTATATGAGTACTTAAATGCCAAAAAGGGAAAGGCATACTTTGATGACCAGATAAAACCCTTCTCTCTAATATCTATCTATCCAGGCATTGACACTTCTCGAAAGCTAAGAGGAAATAGTCGTACAACAGGAGATGCTGATAAAGAGATCCAGGATACTATTATAGATATGATAATCACCATAGCCGTTCGCTATAGTTTAAGTTATAAAGAGATATCATATATATTATTAACGACTAAAGTCGAATCTGGATTTAACCCTGATGCGGCAGCGGGGACCACAAGCGCTGCGGGTTTAGCACAAGGAACTGTAGGTTTTATCAAGGACGCATTAACACAATCAGAGGATATTCTTGGTTTTCAACTTGATCTTCGTAATCAAAAAATCTTTGATGCTGAGAATGGATGTTATGCTGTAATTTATTCTTTTTTACTTAACAAGTCTAAGGTAATGGAGAGTTATACCTCAGATCAAAGTGAATACTGGGAATGGCTTTATCTGTTGCATCACGATGGTGCCTATAGTTTGGGAAAATATCTTGATGGAACACGTAAGAAAAGCAGCGATGGGAAGAAGTGGGCGTTATATATAACAGAGCGCTTATCGGTTGTGGAAGGTTTACTCAAAAATACTGAGGTAAAAACTAAGTTTCAGCTATCAACCGGTGATAATACAGCCTTTAAAAATAAGAATTATATTGCTGCTATCTCTCCGTTTCCTGGTTCAACATGTCCAAGCTTAGTATCGGATTATGAAAAATCACTTGTTTTTATAAAAGGAATAACTGATGCAAATGGTATGACTGAATCAGTCAATGCCACCGCTGGCTCGGAAGTTATATTTACTATTCTTTCTGATAATTATAAACAACTAGCAAAAACCCCAAGTGTAAAAGAAAGTAGTGAACAGCAAGAAACTATTGTTTACACCGTTAAGAAAGGGGATACGTTATCTGCAATTGCGAAAAAGCATGCCATATCAATTGAGAAACTGGCCAGGATTAATAAAATTCATAATGTGAACATGTTAAGTGTGGGGGCTAAACTAAAAATACCGGACAACAACCAAAATCATGGGTACATTAGCCGCTATGTTTCTGAGCAAACTAAGAAAGAGGTTCTGAAAAGCGTTGGAATTGAAAGTCCCAACTATAAAGCGGCAATAGAGTATGCAAGAAGCCATATTGTACTTCCACGAGGAAGTACATCGGCTGATATAAATAAAGATAAAAATATAATACATATAAAAACCACAACAAAGTCAGATGCAATTAAAGTGAGAAAGCAGCCTCTATCTAAACATAAAACTGATAAGGCAAGTACAACAAAGTCGGTTGTTGTGACAGGAGATTTTGAACCTGTTATTAAATGGGATGCTTCTGCCATACAAGATGTTGTAAGCGCTAAGACGATTGAAATATTGAAAGGGATAATGAAAAAGTCGGGCGTTCACAAAATATATATAACAAGCACAATAAGAGAACTTGATTCACAAGTTAAAGCTATGTGGAAAGCTATTGAACATCCTCATACCCCAGGGAAAGGAGTAGAAGAACAACTTAAAACATATGGACCTGTCGGTGATAAAGTTATTCGTGCGTATGCTGAAGCAAGTAAAATAAAACCCAATGACTCTGGTTACGCTCATGATTGCATGCTTGCGAAGGCAAAGGAGCTTAAAGCTAATGGCGAGTTAATTTCTAGGCATAATGTTACACTGGAAGAGTATAAAAAAATAAATACACTGGATATTTCATATACGAGAATGGGGAAGGGGATGAATAATTTTATAAACGCAGTTCTCGAACACAAAAAAAACACTGGGGATATAAAAAATTTCTTTTATCCTGGGAATTCCCGTGGTGAGCATGCTCTGCATTTGGAGATAATACAATGATCAAGAATTTTATCGGGATTTTCACTTTGTTATTTGTTAATATTGTTCATGCAGATAAGAAGCTGGATGTTTTACAGGATGGGATTTATTACATTCAAGATTACATTAAGCCAAAGAAAAATAGCAATAATGAATATGTTCTGTCTTACAGACCCGAGTCTTCAAATGAATTTTATTTCAAGGTCAAAAAAAACGAGGTGACATCTTATTACTATTACTCAGATTATTATTGGGTTGTTGGGCGGGCAGAGGCAAGTTATGATGTTGAGAAGCACAGTATTACTGTTGGGAAAATAGTTGAGACTGTTCATAAATCAAGTGATAAAACAGCAATAGTGATTGGTGATGATTTAAAAGGGAAAGGAATAGCTCAGGATAAAAAAGAGATAATCCCTGTATCTGAAATTACCAATGGTGGCTTCACCATAAATTGTGATAAATATGTAAAAGTTAATAAAATCAGCGCATTCGATTTCCCTGAGAATTACATTCTTTCACCTGAAGACGCATATTGCAATCGTGCTTATGATTTTGATGGAAAGTTAACTCATGTCGAACTAAAAGTGACAAAAGTTGAATAGATTTTATTTTTGGATGTAAGGTTTGCATTTAATTTTGGGGTTCGTATGTCCAAAGGGTTTGTTTTGCTTGGCGACAAGACAACACATGGTGGTGAAGTTATTTCTGCTTCTTCGACCATGATCGTTAATGGGAAAAAAGTGGCGCTTGTAGGGGACGAAATTAATTGCCCCATTGAAGGGCATGGTATCAATGCCATTATCGAAGGTTCACCGGAATGGATTTCTGATGGGAAGTCCGTTGTTGTGGATGGCTGCGAATGTGAATGTGGTTGTCATGTTATCTCCAGTGCGCCGGATTGTTCAGTAGGATAAGTTATGAGCTGGGAACGTCAGAAAGCCATGATTTCTGCAAAACCGGAAGAACCATCGATGGTTATGTGGCTAATTGCAGGTCTTGTTGGTGTTATCGCCGGAGTATTACTCTTCGTACTCCATGCAAATCAATTTTTAGGATCATTGCAAAAATTTAATCTCTGGATTGTTGCAGGAAGTCCGGTCTTTATCTGGTTCATCATGATTTGTTTGCGGGGCTGGATATATAACCACGCGATGGACAGGCACCAGTTTGAATCCGATGAGGCAGACTATGCTCAGCAACAATGGACTTCCTGGGCCGGTCGTTATCTGGCTGTCTTGTATAGCCGGGTTCTACTGCCTGATGAACTGACACCATCCATCTTTCAGCAGGCCCCACCGGATCTTGAACAGGGTTGCTCTCTTTGTCGGCAATTAACGCTGCCCATTGGTGAAGATGCATTTTCAGCATGTCTTGGAGGCCTGGACATTCCAGCATTACTTAGCTTGTCTGACCTCCCTTTTCGCGCAACATTATTGACTGATTCCGACGCTCCTGACGAGTCATTACAGAGGGCGTTTTCTGCTTGCTGGCTCCAGTTAGTCGGACAGGCTTATCCTGTACCATCACTGACGATCCATAAAGCCAGATCCTTTGATTGGGTGGAAGAGCGCCTTAAATCACCGATTCTGGATATTGAACTCCTGTTGGTTCACCAGACTCATGGAGGGAGTGAGTACAGTGATGCGATCTCGGCTTTAATGCTTACCTCTGATGATGTTGCAACAAAATACCAGCTCAGTCATCACGCCCGCTTGCTACGGCCCATGCCGTTCGAAAAGGTTAGGGCACTGCATGAAGAACTGGATACCTTCTTCTCCACGCAGTCACAGGCCATCAAAACGAGCTTGATTGTCGGGGACTGCATAGCCTGGGGAGATAATTTTTCCGCTTTGCTGGCCGGTGCAAAAAAATATGAAGGCAGCTGGAAGCCTCAGCAATGCCACTGGCTAGAAAAGTACGCCGGACTTAGCGGCCCTTTTTCACCCTGGATTATGGCTGCTGTCGTTAGCGATATTGCTGCGCTGACAAAAGAAAACTGCCTGATGCTTTCGGGTGACAAAGAGATGCGTTTTATCAATACAGTAACTACAGGGAATCAGATGAATGGCGAAGGATAGTTCAGTGTGGCGTGGCAACTGGGGACGCCTCAGTATTACCGCACTAATTGCTGCCGCGATCGGATTGGTCATCTGGAAAAAGGGTGATGGGTTCGGACTGACCAGCAACGGATTAAAGTTGCTGGGGTTTGTGGCGGCGATAATCCTTCTACTGCTCGTTCGTCATGGAAAAACCATCGGCCTTGCAATTAAACAGCAGTGGTCACGTTTTCAGGCGAAGCGCAAAAATGTGTTACCCGACGATGAAGGTCGCGTCAAACAGACGGCCCCACGCAATGTTACCGTCGCGTCCATACGTGAAGCCATGCGCACCCTCTATGGCCGTCGCTGGGGCCGCAAAGTCCGCATCCTGCTGATAACCGGCACCGTAGCGGAAGTGGAACAGCTGACCCCTGGCCTGACGGGACAGCTCTGGCAGGAAGACCGTGGCACATTGTTGCTGTGGGGCGGGGACCTCAATACGCCAGCTGACAGTGGCTGGCTGACCGCGCTGCGAAAACTACGCCGTCGTCCGGTGGATGGTCTGGTGTGGGTCACCTCTGCTTTCGACCAGCTTTCAGTGCCCGGTCTGGAGCGACCGCTGCCGGTCCCGTCTGAAAGCACCATGGATTCTCTGTCTCATGCCATCAGCGACCGCATGGACGTGCTGGGCTGGACACTCCCGCTGTATGTCTGGTCCCTGCACCCGCGCGCCGGTGAGCCGGAAGGGCGCATTACGCAGGCGACCGGCTGCCTGTTACCTGCCGGTTGCCGTACCGAAGGACTGGCAGAACAACTCTCTGCTCTGACACCGGATTTGACCTCGCAGGGTCTGCAGCAAACCTGTGGAGAGGTGAAGCATAATTTCTTACTGGCTCTGGCGGACCAGCTGGTCCGCCAGCCTGACAGCGTGACCGCACCGCTGTCGGTGATGCTCAATCCGTACCGCCCGCTGCCGCTGGCCGGCATGGTGTTCAGCCAGCCCTCTGCCGGTGCTGAACGTGCCGTGACGCATCACTGGGGGATGGATAAACGCTGGGATGTCCTGCCTGATTCTGTTCGTATGCTGCCTGCCGCACTGCGGCCGCGCAAACCGGGTGTTCCATGGCGTAAAGTAATCGCTTCCCTTGCCGCACTGGCGATGGTCAGCTGGGCGGCCTGGATGGGGATTGCCTATGTCACTAACCGCAGCCAGATTGACGGGGCAGATGTGCAGGCCTCACTGGCTGCGCAGTCAAATCAGCCGCTGGAACAGCGTCTGCATGCCCTGTCAGAACTCCAGAAAACCCTGGCCCGACTGCAGTACCGCGCTGAGCACGGGGTGCCGTGGTATGAGCAGGCCGGGCTGAGTCAGAATAATGCGCTACTGGCTGCTCTCTGGCCACGTTACCAGGACAGCGCGTTGCCTCTGCTGCGTGATGCGGCCGCTGATCATCTGCAGAGACAAATCGGCGCCTTTAACGCGTTACCGCCGGGTAGCCCGCTGCGCGAGCAGATGGCAAAAACCACCTATGACCAGCTCAGGCTCTACCTGATGCTGGCCCGTCCGGATCATATGGATGCAGCCTGGTTCAGTACTGCACTGCTACAGGACTGGCCAAATCGTCATGGTGTGAAAGACGGTGTCTGGCAGGGGATGGCTCCATCACTGCTGTCGTTTTACGGTGCGCAGCTGGCGGGTCATCCTCAGTGGCGTCTGCCCGCAGATGAGAGCATGGTCAGCCAGGCACGTTCGCTACTGGTTCGCCTGATGGGCGTGCGCAACAGCGAGTCCTCCCTGTACCAGAAGATGCTCTCTCAGGTCGCACACCTGTATGTTGATATGCGTCTGGATGACATGGCCGGCGACACGGATGCGGCACGTCTGTTCAGTACCTCTGAGGTGGTGCCGGGGATGTTCACCCGTCAGGCCTGGGAGCAGTCTGTTCAGCCCGCCATCGAGAAAGTAGTGAAGGCGCGCCGGGATGAACTCGACTGGGTGCTGACGGACAGCAAACGTCCGGCGGCATCACAGGATGAAACCTCCCCGGAAGCGCTGAAGAAGCGTCTGACGGACCGCTACTTTGCGGACTTTGGCGGGGCCTGGCTGGATTTCCTCAACAGCCTGCGCTGGAACCAGGCGGCCACGCTGTCGGACTCGATTGACCAGCTGACCCTGATGGCTGACGTACGCCAGTCGCCTCTGGTGGCGTTGATGAACACCCTGAACGTGCAGGGGCGCACCGGACAGACGGGTGAAGCGATTTCTGACTCACTGGTGAAATCGGCGAAGAATCTGCTGGGTGGGGATGACAAAGATACGATTGACCAGAGCGCCGGCGTTCACGGGCCACTGGATGCCACCTTTGGCCCGCTCCTGGCGCTGATGGACAAGAGTCGCAGCGGAGCCGACGCGCAAAGCCTGCAGTCCTTCCTGACCCGGGTCACGCAGGTGCGTCTGCGCCTGCAGCAGGTAACCAATGCTGCCGACCCGCAGGCCATGACCCAGACCCTTGCCCAGACGGTATTCCAGGGTAAGGCGGTCGACCTGACCGAAACCCGTGACTATGGCAGTCTGATTGCCGCTGGCCTCGGTCAGGAGTGGAGCGGTTTTGGTCAGACGGTCTTTGTGAATCCCATGGAACAGGCCTGGCAGCAGGTGCTGACCCCGGCGGCCGACAGCCTCAATACGCAATGGCAGCAGGCGGTGGTCAGCGAGTGGAACAGTGCCTTTGGTGGTCGCTATCCGTTCAGTAACAGCAGCAGCGACGTTTCCCTGCCGCTGCTCGCTAAATACCTCAATGCCGATTCCGGGCGTATCGCGCAGTTCCTGCAGACCCGTCTCAAAGGTGTTCTGCACCGGGAAGGCAATCACTGGGTGCCGGACAGCATCAATTCACAAGGACTGACCTTTAACCCGGCCTTCCTCAATGCCATCAACACCCTGAGTCATATCTCGGATGTGGCCTTCACCGAAGGCAATGCCGGCATGAACTTTGAGCTGCGTCCGGGCACTGCCGCCGGGGTGATGCAGACGGACATGATTATCGACAGCCAGAAACTGACTTACGTAAACCAGCTGCCAGCGTGGAAGCGCTTTTCGTGGCCTGCGGATACCGAGGCCCCCGGCGCTAACCTGAGCTGGATAAGTACGCAGGCGGGTACCCGCCAGTATGCAGATATTCCCGGTGCCTGGGGGTGGATACGCCTGCTCGACACGGCGGCGGTCAAGGCTTATCCGGGTGTCGGTAGCAGCTACAGCCTGAGCTGGAATGCACAGGACGGACGCGCGCTGAATTACACCCTGCGAACAGAAGCAGGAGAGGGGCCTCTTGCGCTGCTGAAGCTGCGTCACTTCCGTTTGCCGGAGACCATTTTCAGCACTGCCGGTGCGGCACCGACAGACCGGGTTGCCAGCGCGGGCACCGGGGAGGATTACTGATGAGCAACCTGAGCGTATTACTCAGCGCCTGCCAGCAAGAAGAAACGACGCTGCTGCCAATCACCCGGGAGCGGGTGGCGCAGTGGGACAGCTGGCTGCAGCCGTTGTCAGAGGCATCCCCCGCCGGGGATGACCCGGGCTACGACGATGACTTCCAGCAGATGCGCGAAGAGGTCAACAAACTCTCCGGTGCGGATACGGAACTCATCTGCCAGCTGGCGGAAAAGCTGCTCACCGGTACGGCGAAAGACATTCGGGTGGCGACGTACTATTGCTGGGCAAAACTGCACCGCGAGGGTGAGCATGGCCTGGCTGACGGGCTTGAACTCCTGGCGGGACTCCTTGAGCGCTTTGGTGCCCAACTGCATCCACAACGTGACCGCAGCCGCAAGGCGGCGCTGGAATGGCTGGCAGGCTCCCGCATGTCCGACAGCCTGTCGCTGTACCCGGAAGTGGTCCGGGAAGAGGCGGTGCGCACCCTCGGTGCGTTAGTACTGATAGCACAACTCACAGAAAATGAGTCCGATGAAACCCGTCCCGAACTCAATGGGTTGTACGGTGTGCTGGAGAGTCGGCTGCAGAAAGCCGGTGGCGTGGATGCGGTCGTGCCCCAGAACGCCAGCCACAGTGAACCGCCGTCCACGGTACGTCACAGTGACGCCCCGTCCACCGGGCGTATTACCTCCGGCCAGGATTTGCTCACCCAGGCGCGCACCTTCGCCGAATACCTGCGTGAACAGCCTGACGGCTGGCTGTCAGCCCATCACCTGATGAAAAGTCTGCGCCACGATACGCTGCATGCCATTCCTGCCCCGGATGCGCAGGGCCGCACGCGTATCGAGCCGCCAAGAGCGGACCAGCGGGCGTTACTCAAACGCCTTTACCTGCAGCAGAACTGGAGTGAAATGCTCGAGACCGCTGACAGCACCTTTTCCCGCGGGGCCAACCATCTGTGGCTGGATTTGCAGTGGTATATCCACCAGGCCCTGATGAAGTCCGGGCAGGTCACGCTGGCGGACATTGTGACCGATGACCTGAAAGGCCTGCTGAGCCGCTTGTCAGGGCTGGAGACGCTGGCGTTCAGTGACGGCACGCCGTTTGCGGACGAAGTGACGCTGAACTGGATCCAGCAGAGCGTGCTGGACACCGTCGGCGGTTGGGGTGATGACACACCATCAGCCCCGGTCACCTCTGGTAACGACGATATTCTGGCACTGGAGCCGGAAGCCGTGGCACTGGCCGACAGCGAAGGCCCGGAGGCGGCGCTGACCTGGCTCCAGACCCGGCCCGGCATCACCGGCACACGCCAGCAATGGCTGTTGCGGCTGCTGATGGGCCGCATTGCTGAGCAGTACGGTAAAAATGACCTGGCGGTACACCTGTTTGCAGAGCTGGGCGAGCGCGCAAGAGAAGTGACCCTCAGTCAGTGGGAGCCAGAGCTGTTGTTTGAGGTCCAGGCCCGTCATCTGAAACTCCTGCGCCTGAAAGCCGGTCGTAGTGAGGCTGATAAGGCACGACTCACGCCGGTGATGGATCAGCTGCTGGCCAGTCTGATTGCGGTCGACCCCGCTCGCGCCGCTGTTCTCTGTAGTTAACTGTTCGTTTTAAAAAAGGTGAACTTGGGGTGTTTCGATTAACTTCATGGAGCATTTGTCTGGCTCTCATTGTTCGTTCAACTGTATTGTTTGCTGCGCCAGATGCAGGTTCGGTGGCTGCAAGAAAAGCGGTCATCTATTCATTATCAAAGGCATTACTCTGTCAGCGCTCTGATGGAATAAGCCTTGCAGGAAATAATAAAAGCGATAGTACTTTGAAGAAAGCTGGTGCTTCTATAGTTTTTGGTGATGACGATATATATAACAATTTTACTTACAGTTTTGCAGAACCATTATTGATAGAAGAAAACAACATATACAACGTCCAGCAAAACGTGGGTGAGGGCGGTGCTGTTTTGTTTGCTGAGGCTAAGGGCGATATGATCACTCTTGTTAAAAATCTAGGAGCCAAACCTACAAACGAAGACGAATGGCTGGGCATGGAGAATGTTCTCTTCGTTAAACCAGTTAAGAGCAGCAATAGCCAAGTCGATGATACAGAAAGTTATGATGGTGAGATAGTCATCGGACAAAGTCCTGAGCAAAAGCAATCAGGGCGATTCATCTATGGGTGCATCCAGAAAATGGAATTTTGATATGACTAAGGAATTTATCGCTGTTATTTTTTTGCGTGAGTTAATCAGGTTTTTAAGTCTTCAAAATCAGAAAGGTTTACTTGTATTGATTGTTCTGAATGAGATTGTTTGTTCCATAGCAGGATTCCGACTTTAGCATAAAAGAGTGAAGTCTTGTTGGAATAAGTTTTTATTAATTTAAGACCATGGAACATGGTTCGTTAAGGCATATTGTTGAATGGAAGATTTAACCCTGCGTTATTACGACGCGGAATTGCGCTACCTCCGTGAAGCAGCCAAAGAGTTCGCACAGACCCACCCTGACCGGGCCGCGATGCTGGACCTGGATAAAGCGGGCACCCCCGACCCGTATGTTGAACGCCTGTTTGAAGGCTTCGCTTTCTCGATGGGCCGTCTGCGCGAGAAAATTGATGACGACCTGCCGGAACTGACCGAGGGGCTGGTCAGCATGCTCTGGCCACACTACCTGCGTACCATTCCGTCACTTTCGGTGGTGGCGTTCACGCCCGCGCTTCAGGCCGTGAAAATGGCGGAAGTGATGCCTGCAGGGATTGAAGTGTACTCCCGACCGGTGGGGCCGAAAAATACCGTCTGTCGCTACCGCACGACCCAGGATGTGATGCTCAATCCGCTCAGTGTTTCGGGTGTCACCATGACCACCGAACCGGACGGACGCTCGCTCCTGCGCATGCGCTTTGCCTGCAGCACACAGGCGGACTGGTCCCATGCTGACCTCAGTCACCTGAGCCTGTATCTCGGGGCGGATGCGCCGGTCAGCAGTCAGCTGCACCTGATGCTGACCAAGCGGCAGGCGGCGCTGTACATGCGTTTACCCGGGCAGACTGACCGTATCCGCCTTGACGGGTATTTTTCCCCGGGCGGGTTTGCTGAAGAGGACGGCTTGTGGCCTAAAGGCGATACCGCCTTCAGCGGCTATCAGCTGCTGCTGGAGTACTTCACCTTCCGGGACAAGTTTATGTTTGTCCATCTCAATGGCCTGGACGGTATTACGCCGCCCGCCGGGGCGGAGTACTTCGATATTGAAGTCGTGTTCAGTACGCCCTGGCCATCAGACCTGCCGGTCACCGATGACGCGGTTCGTCTTCACTGCGTGCCGGTGATTAACCTGTTCACCCTGGAAGCAGACCCGCTCACCATCACCGGGCTTGAAAGCGAATATCTGCTGCGACCTAAACGACTGCAGGACGGACACACCGAGATTTATGCCGTCGACTCAGTCACGGGCTCAAACCGGACCCGTGATGCGGAGTATGTGCCGTTCAGCAGCTTCCGGCATAAAGGCGGCATGATGCGCCGTCAGGCACCACCGCGTTACTACCACACCCGCGTGAAACGCAGTGTGACCGGGCTGTATGACACCTGGCTTATTCTGGGTGGTCACCAGTGGGAAGATGACCGGATGTTTGAGCGTGAAGCCGTCTCGCTGCAAATCACCGGCACCAACGGCCAGTTACCGCGCCGGGCACTCCAGAGTACGCTCCTTGACCGCTGTGAACAGGTGGTGCAGGCCCCGTTAACGGTCAGAAACCTCTGCAAGCCTACACTGCCGGTCTATCCCCCTGCAGAAGACCGTTTTCACTGGCGGGTGCTGAGTCACCTTGGCTCCGGTTTCCTCAACATGATGAGCACCGCCGAAGTGCTGCGCGGGACCCTGGCGCTGTATAACTGGCAGGAAGATGAACTCAATAACCGCCGGCTGGAGGCTATTCAGCAGGTGACCCATCATCGTCTTCAGCGTTTTGAGCAAGGGTACTTACTCCGGGGGCTGGACATCGAAGTCACCCTCGACAGCAACGGTTTCACCGGGGAAGGGGACATTCACCTGTTTGGCGAAATGCTCAACCGGTTCTTTGGCCTCTATGCCGACATGAACCAGTTTAACCAGCTCACCCTTATTGTTCAGCCAGAAGGAAAGTGCATCCGGTGGAAAGAGAATCACAGTCCGCGCCTGCCCGGCTGACAGAGCAGTTACGGCAGTACCTGCCGTACATGAACTTTTATCGTTTCTGCCAGTTACTGGAGCAGAGCCAGCCGGATAAGCCGGTCATTGGCAGTAGCTGGCAGGTCCGTCATGAGCCGGTGCGCTTCCGGCCTCATCCGGGAATGGGCTTCCCGGTCTCGGAAATCAAAGCGCTGGAGCCGGCGGAACATCCGCATCTGCCGCCCACGGTACGAGTCACCTTTATGGGACTCTACGGTGTCGAGTCGCCGCTGCCCACGCACTACATCGATGACATCACCCAGCGGCGGGAAGGCTATGAAGCCACGGCGGACTTTCTCGATATTTTCAACCACCGGCTGATTGCCCAGTACTACCGCATCTGGCGTAAATATTCGTATCCGGCGAGCTTCGAAGCGGGTGGCAAGGACAATATCTCGCAGTACCTGTTGGGGCTGGCGGGACTCGGGATTGACGGCTGCACGGACAGTATCGCGGCGCCTGCTTCACGCTTTCTGGCATTGTTGCCGGTGATGTTACTCCCGGGGCGCACCGCGGAAGGGATGGCCTCGCTGGTGCGCCTGCTGGCCCCGAACACACAAGCGAAAATCTGGCATCACGACAAACGCCGTGTTCCGCTGAAAAAGCCACTGACCATGAGTGTCAGCCAGCCTGTCACCCTGACCAGCCGGCCGGTGATGGGGAACTATGCCACCGATGTGAATAGCCAGGTACTGATGCGGCTGTCCACCACCGACCCGGATGAAGTGCAGGGCTGGCTTCCGGGAGGCGAACTGCACGCGGACCTGATGGCACTGCTGCATGTGTACCTCGGGGCTCGTCTTGATGTGCGACTGCAGCTGTGCGTGGACCGAAGCCTGCTGCCTGACGCGACGATGAGCAGCAAACCTGAAGCCGGTGCGGTACAGCTGGGCCGCACCGCCGTGATGCGGCCGCTGAATGCAGCAAAAACAACAACACACCCCAAAACAATCATCATCAACCTGGGCCGCTATGAGCGCGTTCAGGAACATATTCACCGCAGGGAGACCGATGAAGATGGCGACTACCGCTGGTAAATTCCCTCTGGTGGCACTGACTGCCGGCATCACACTGATGCTGACCGGTTGTGGGCTGACCCAGAGCGTCAGCGACGGCACCGTCGCTGTGACCAAATCGATTTTTTATAAGCAGATAAAGACCGTGCACCTGGATATCCGGGCCCGTGAGGCCGTGAACAGCAATGCCGGTGGCGCGGCATTATCCACTGTGGTGAGGGTGTATCAGCTCAAAGACCGCAAGACCTTCGACAGTACGGACTATCCATCCCTGTTTAAGGCTGACAGCCAGGCCATCAAAGCAGACCTCGTGGCAGAGAAAGACATTCGCCTGCAGCCGGGCGGAGCCGTGACGGTCGATATGCCGATGGATGAAAAGGCGCAGTATGTGGCGGTGGCCGGGATGTTTATGTCGCCGGACCAGGTGAACAACACCTGGCGCGTGGTGCTGAGCCGGGACGACCTCGATCCGGATAAAGCCCGGGTAATTGAGGCCGGTAACAACCGCCTGATCCTGAAGGCGCTGAAAGATGAGTGAGTCACCGCGTCCATCGCTGTATGAAGCCCTGTTTGGCAACTTCACCGGCGGTCTCGATCTTCACCTGGTCAGCGAACAGAACCAGACCATCCTGTCGGTGCTGGACAATATGCAGCGTATTCTGAACTGCCGGGCAGGGACACTGGCGCATTTGCCCGACTATGGCCTGCCGGATATGACCAAAATCCTGCAGGGAATGCCGGGAGCGGCCCATGAACTGATGGGAGCCTTATCGACTGTGTTGCTCAAATACGAACCACGGCTGAAGAAAATTGATGTGGTACTGCTTGAGCAGAATATTCCCGGTGAGCTGCGCTATGCCATCGATGCCGAACTGAAGGGCATTGGTCTGGTGCGCTACGGTACCGAATTTATGCCCGAAGGCCGCGTACTGATACGCCATCTCAGGCAGCAACAATACATGGATGCTCAGGCCCGATTTTAATCTCCTTACGGAAAGTGAAGCATGTCAGCAAAAGCGCAATTTCTGCAAAAACTACAGGACCAGCAGCCCCGCACTGTTGCCTTTGATACGAAGGCTGAAGCCGATATTGCGGCCTTTCGCCAGCGCATAAGCCTGCTTCAGGCGTCAATGGAAACATGGCTGGCCGGAACAGAGGTCCGCACTGAAACCACAAATACATCCCTGGTTGAATTCCTGATTGGCGGCAGCGCATTTTCCGTCCCGGGTATCATCCTGCACTATCAGCAGCGGAGTATCCGGTTTACGCCCATTTTTCTGTACGGGCAGGGCGTCACCGGGTGTGTTGAAGTTTGCCTGTGCACAGCGGACAACATTCAGCCATTGTATCGCCTGTTTATGCGCAGAGGTGGGTGTGACGAGTGGACCTGGAGTCCGGCCGGGACGCTCAACGCGAAACAAGTGCAATTTGATGAAGAGGCGTTCTTTACGATGATAGCCCCTTTGCTTCCTGAGTAGCCACCGCATCTGAACCAGACTCTCCACCCTACCCACGGACGACCAGACATGCATGATCAACAACCCCGCCCGGTGCGAACCGGCGGCGACCCGCGTTCCCTGTCAGAGTTTATGGCACTGCGCGACGAGATGAGTAAGCTGACGCATCCGGCGCGCCCGGATGTCAACTGGCCGCAGGTGGAAGCCCTGTCGCTCTCCCTGTTTGAAATTAACGGTGTGGAGTTACAGACCTGCGCCTGGTACACCCTTGCGCGCACTCAGCTGGCGCGGGTCAGCGGGATGAACGAGGGGCTGACTATTCTGACTGCGCTACTGAGCCACCAGTGGGCGCAGCTCTGGCCACAGCCGGCGAATGTCCGGGCAGAGATACTCAATGGCCTGTTACAACGGTTACAGAAGTGCTTTCGCACCTTTTCACTGACACCTGCCGATGTCCCGGCCCTGGCACTGGCTGAACAGCGACTCCAGGAACTGAAGGACATTCTCCGGCGCCAGGCGCTGAGTCACGCCTGCGAGATGAATCCGCTGCTGCAGCTGATACGCAGCGCGTTAAGCCGTCTGGAGAACAGCCCACACCCAGAGGAGGCCACCGCGGGCGTGCCTGACCCGGCATTCACCCTGACGGAAGAGGCAACCACACCGACGAGTCGTCTGGTGTATGTCATCCGCAAGGAGCCTGACGTTGAGGTGCAGGTGACTGAGGACGTCCCGGTACCCCCGAAGCGCTGGCCTGTGTTTGTGGCAGGGATGGCGACCGCCCTGGTACTCAGCGCTGCCACCGTATTCGGCTGGCAGGCACTTCATCGCCCGGATGACGCCACGCAGGCGATGGCGGCGTCGGTTGCCTGGATACCGGAACCGATGACCCCGGCGCAGACTGAAGCCTTCCATGGGACAAAAAATTACCGGACGCATTCCGGGATGTGGCTGGCGCGGATGACGAACCAGGTCAACTGGATAACGACCCTGGCCCCGGGCTGGCGGCTTCGCTATGGTCAGGGAATGGTGTCGCAGGCGAAGGCACTTTGGCCGGATGACCCGGCGACCCGGGCGCTGGTCCAGCGCTGGGAACAGTATCAGTCAGCCAGAACCTTACCTGCCAGTGACCTGAACGGCTGGCATGACGGCATGATGCAACTGCGGGCGCTGTCGGCACAACTGGATGCGCTGGACAGGCAGAAAGGTAAATACCTGACGGGCAGCGAGCTGAAAACGATTGTCTGGCGCATTACGAATACCTTTGGCAGTGCTGTCCCGGTTGAAGAGCAGCTCCGGCAGCTGGTAGCACCGGCTCCGGAAGACACAGATGCGCCTCAGGCAAACACGGAGCAGGCGGCACGGCATCTGGATTCACTGATACATGTCCTGGAGCAACTAACAGTCCCGGGAGAGCAATAACGGATGTCTGATAAACACGCCCGCTATCGAAATCATTGTTCTGCCTGGAGCATCAGGGAAACTGCATTTCTCGAAAAGAATTATGGCAAACGCCCGACCCAGGAAATTGCCCGATATCTGGGAAGAAGTCTTGCTGCAGTCAGAGCAATGGCACTCAAACTTGGCATTGGCCGTAAGGGCGTCAGGCCGTGGTCGCCGGCGGAGATTGCAGTAGTGAAAAAATATTACGCTCATGGCGAGGGCATAGCCCTGGTGCGCACACTGTTGCCGCACCGGGATAAGGAGTCTGTCAGGTATCAGGCGGCGAAGGCCGGTGTCACCGATGTGCGGGAATGGCACCCCGATGCCGTCGCATTTTTGACAGCACATTATGGCGATATGCCTGTTGAGGATATTGCCGTCACGCTCAACAAAAGCGTCAGTGCTGTAAGGAACAGGGCGACAGTCCTGAAGCTTGGTAAAACGCGGGTCATGAAATGGACTCCGGAAGAGAATGCAATACTGACCACCCAGTACGGTAACTCCGATAACCTTGATGAGATTCATGCACTATTGCCTCATCGTTCCCGGCAAGCCATCTCTAAGCAGGCGACCAAATTAGGGCTAAACAGAAAGCAGGCATGGACGTCTGAAGAACACCGCATTCTTCATCAGTTTTATCCGTTATTGGGGAGAAAGGTTGTCGGGATGTTACCTGGCCGGACTATTACTGCGATTCATCGTCAGGCGGAAAAACAGGGACTGCGGCGATATGCTAAAAAAGCATGAATACTCTGGCGAGAAGTTACTCGTAGCGTCGCCAGATAAGTCACCGCAAAGTCGACAGGAAATGAGGCACGCAATACGCCGCTGGGCTGGGCCAGAATGTCGCTTAACTGTTCATGTGCCAGCCTCGCTTCATCCACAATACGCCTGCACCGCTCAAAGTAGAGCTGCCCTGCTTCAGTCAATTCAATTTTACGCGTAGTGCGGTGCAGTAGTCGTAGTCCCGTTGATTTTTCCAGCTCGCTGATACGCCGGGAAAGCGTTGAAGTGGGAATGCCGGTGTTTTCAGTAGCCCTTCGAAACCCATGCGCTTTAACGACCTCAACAAATAAAGCCATATCACTCAGATAATTTTTCATCTCATAGTCCATTAATGGAACAGTCACTTCCACTTTAACCACTTTATCCCCTTAATAAAACAGTTGATACTTGCTGCATGATAATTACCCCGAACATCGGGATCCAGCGTTCATAAGGATTCAATAATGACTAACATTTTTACACCTGTGACTTTAGGTCGCTTTACTTTGAAAAATCGCCTTGTCATGGCACCGATGACGCGTTCACGTGCCAATATTGATGGAACACCCGGAGAGTTGGCCGCATTGTATTATTCCCAGCGGGCAAGTATGGGACTGATTATTGCGGAAGGAACACAACCCTCTGACGATGGACAGGGATATCTGACCACGCCTGGCATTTATACTGAGGCGCAGGTTGTCGGCTGGAAAAAAGTCACAGAAGCTGTTCATCAAAAAGGCGGGCATTTCTTTATCCAGCTCATGCATGCCGGACGTATGTCTCACCCGGACAATACGCCACACCATCGTCAGGGGGTTGCACCGTCTGCGATTGCGCCAGGTACACAGATGTTCACTGTCTCAGGCATGCAGGACATTCCCGAGCCACGCGAACTTAGCACTGCCGAAATTCGGCAAACTGTTGAAGATTTTCGTTTTGCAGCTCGCAGGGCGATTGAAGCGGGTGCTGACGGTGTTGAAATTCATGGGGCTAATGCGTATCTGATCCAGCAGTTTCTTGCCCTGAGTGCCAATTCCCGCACGGATGAGTATGGTGGATCCATAGAGAACCGCGCTCGCTTTGCAATAGAAGTCGCTCAGGCTGTTTCTGAGGAGATTGGCGCAGACCGTACCGGGATCCGACTGTCTCCGGGTTTGAACTTATGGGGAATCGAAGAAGGCCCAGAATGTGCCGACCTGTATCACTACCTTGTTACCGAACTGAATAAACTGGGCCTTGCATATTTGCATATCATGCACCAGGGAAATGAACCTCTTCTGAATGACCTTCGCCAGCGCTGGACAGGCACGCTAATCCTTAATCGCCCTGGGCGTCCACGTGATGATATCGGTCAGGACGTTCACTCTGGCATGGCTGAGCTTGAATCTTATGGCGCGATGGCCCTGGCAAATCCAGATTTTGTTGAGCGCCTGAAAGTACATGCAGCCATGAATGAGGCGCATCCTGAAGGATTTTTTGGCGGCACGGATAAGTACTACACCGATTATCCGTTTCTTGCTGGTAAAAAAATCTGAGTTCTTAAGGCGCACTCTGAACCGTTTTACATATTGTCCAAATTGTACGCACCGCTAAAACGCGCTCAGGGCGTTTCTGACGGATAACCGGTAAAGAGGCAACAAACCACCCGAAAATCCGCCAGAAACGCACAGGCAGCATTTTACCCCTCTGCATGACTATTCAGGTAAATGAATCCGTCCCGGATTCATCCTGATTTGTCCCTGTCAGCCTTCTGTCTGTAAGCGTCCAGCTACTGCCGTCTGTGATTCTGGTTCCGGGATCGTTAGGTTAGAGCTCCTTCTAAATCAGATGGAGTTCTATTCATGGAAAATGCTGCTGACTGGCGAACTGAATCCCGTACTAGGGCATCGCCTTGGGCGATCAGTTGCAGCAATCAAAGGCATGGCTCAGAAATTGGGCTGCTGTTAGAAAAGATCGCCTGGCTGGAGCGAGGCCGAAAAAAGAGGTAATGCCTATGTGGCAGGAATGGTTTTGCAAAATTGCAATGAAAATGCCATTAAATCCTTAAGTATCAATCATATAACAAAGGGCGCTTAATAAACATTATGTTAAATCATGCTTTGGGAGAGCATAAAGGATGGGATTCGTTGTGTGCTACGTGAAGCCTGACCTCAGTTGCCCACGGCAAATTGCAGATTTCACGCAGCGCACGCTTACGTCACTTCTACCCTACTCGCTTACGACCACTACTCTGCGTTGAGTAAGGTTTCCGCCGTCTCTTTCACGTTCGTCAGCAGGACGATGGCATCCTCCAGACAAACGGTTGGATTCAGCAGCGTCATCTTCAGGCACGTTACGCCGTCTGCTTTCGTTACCCAACGTTGACGCTCCCGGATGCCAGCAGAACATTACTGACACGCTGGTTCAGCAATACGACAAATGAGCTAAATACGTTGGAATTTCTGACTTCCCTCTCGTTTATCAGTTTGCTTCGCTCTTCACCTATCTTCAGGATGGACATGATCTGGCTGTCGGTAAAACGTGATTTTTTCATAGAGAACCCCCCTGTTCAGATTACGAGAAAATTCTACTTCTAAACACACCGGTTTTTCGGGGGGACTACCGCTTCCATCATATCCTGCCGTTTTAACATGGTTAATTTCCACTCAGTTATCGTTGGCATACATTCGAAACGGCTGCAAGCTGAAACGGGAAATTAGCGGCTGTATGCGCGGTAATTTCGCTGATGAATAACGGGGGGGGATAAAAACACCAAGATATATGTTTAAGTTTTCGTGAAGTAAATAACCACCACAGGAATTTATTTTATATTCCCCGCGGGAATTCAAGTCCATTATTACACGTAGAGCGATGTCACACTTCTGGTCGTTATTTGCGACATAGAATCATACCAGTGTTATTTTTCAGGAGCAGTAGAACCTCCTGTATTTTCCATTATTCGTTTGTGGAATCCCCACCCTTATCGTTGCTGGAACAGTGATAAGGGTTTTTTTCGTGCTTTTCAGCGAATTCCTGAACCAGAGATACAGCCTCAAAAACGACAAAACCCCGCCAAAGCGAGGTTTCTCTTAACTGGAGCGGTCAGCGGGAATCGAACCCGCATCATCAGCTTGGAAGGCTGAGGTAATAGCCATTATACGATGACCGCATTTGGTGCCGACTACCGGAATCGAACTGGTGACCTACTGATTACAAGTCAGTTGCTCTACCTACTGAGCTAAGTCGGCATTGTTTATTAAAACATATTAAAATATAAAAAAGACCCGGCTGACACCGGGTTAAGTATGAATTATATGCTATTTAGCACTTTCAAATGCTTCGGGCGAATTGTAGTATAAAAAACCTGAATTAGTCAGCATCAGAAACGCACTTTCAGGAGTCCATTTCAGGACCGTTTTTTATTCAAAGATGGTCCCATAGGTTTCAACAGTGCGGAAGTATTAATAAATGAACAGAATAATTGGATCAGATACCACATACATATACCGGCTTTGTTGAATAAATCAGTGATGGTTGCTATGGTGGACAAGACCGGCAAGCTGGTACCCGAGCAGAAAGGTGCACGTATAATCACGCCTTGCCCTGCGCTGATCCGTAAAGGACTGGACGTGGATAAAGTCATATCAATGATGTCTGTCATCTTCACCACGTGGGATTACCGTCACGGTAACTACTACTAGGGGCGCGGAAAACCAAGATTATCACCTCTGATACATGGTCAGTTAAATATGCTTGGGCATTATAAGTTTTCGTTACCTGAAGATATTTTGAACGTAAGCGTACAGCGAGAATCGTATTGACGAACGAGGGCTACTCAGTTGGTAGTAAGATGCGCCATGGCAACAGTTCGCTGACCCGCTTTATCGGCCAGTCAGCAATAACGTCAAGGACATAGCGGAAGTAGCCTTCTGGATCCACATCGTTCAGTTTGCACGTTCCGATCAAGCTGTACAGCAGCGCTCCCCTCTCACCACCGTGGTCAGAGCCGAAGAACAGGAAGTTTTTTCGACCCAGGTGACTATCCTCAGGGCTTTTTCGGCCAGGTTGTTATCCGCCTTCACCCAGCCATCCTCCGCATAGTACGTCAGCGCTGACCACTGGTTCAGGGCATAGACGAACGCCTTCGCCAGTTCTGAGTGTCGCGACAGGGTTTTCATCTTTTCGCGCAGCCAGCTCTCCATGGATTTCAGAAGCGTCTCGTTTTAAGCTGACGTTTTGCATGCCGCTGCTCTGCCGGTATTTCTCTTATATCCACCTCGATGGCATACAACTCGTTGAATCCGGCGTATGCATCTGCCTGAAGCACTCCGCTGAAGCCCGCGATATTTCTTACTGGCGGTACCCATTCTGAATTATCAGACGCTATTTGAATTAGCGGCGGGTTGGAGAAAGGGTAATTCTGATAGTGAAGTGACCCTGACCCAAAATCCTGCTCTATTCAGAAACAGAATTCCGGCATGATAATGACTCCCCTGAACGGAGGATGTGCCGATGAAAAAGTCACGATTCACTGAAGAGCAGATTGTTTTTGCCCTGAAGCAGGCTGAACTGGGTACGTCAGTGCCGGACGTCTGCCGCAAGCTGGGTATTTCTGATGCCACGTTCTATACGTGGCGTAAAAAATACGGTGGCATTTCTCCTTCGGAGCTGAAGCATATGCGGCAACTGGAGGAGGAAAATCTGCGGCTGAAGAAGCTGGTTGCCGATCTGAGCCTCGACAAGGCCATGCTGCAGGATGTGCTGGCAAAAAAGAGCTGACGCAGGCACGCCTGCGCAAATGGGTCAGAGATTTGCAGGCCCGTTACGGTGCCAGTGAGAGACAGGTCTGTTTTGCGCTGCGGGTCAGCCGCAGCTCTTTTCGTTATCGTTCTGTGGCCGCCGACGACAGCGCACTGCGGCTACGCATCCGTGAGATAACTGAAACCCGGGGTCATCACGGGTACCGCCGGGTACACGTGATGCTCAGGCGGGAATGCTGGCGCGATAACAACAAAAGAATCTACCGCCTCTACTGTGAACAGGGTCTGTCGCTGCGCCTCAAATGGCCACGCCGCAATAAATCGGCCCAGCGCCGCCAGCCACAGCCTCAGGGTCTGTATCCGAATCACGTCTGGGGCATGGATTTTGTCTCTGATGCGTTGTTTGACGGGCGACGACTGCGCCTGCTGACGGTTATCGACCTGTACACCCGCGAATGCCTGGGGATCTGCGTGGGGCAGAATCTGCGTTCAACAGAAGTGGCAGAAATGCTGAACAGCATAGCGCTCAGACGGCCTTTACCTCAGTTACTGAAAACCGATAATGGTTCTGAATTTGCAGGGAAAATGCTGGACAGATGGGTGTATGAAAGAGGCATCAGAATCGATTTCTCACGCCCGGGAACATCGACGGACAATGCGACGGTGGAGTCCTTCAACGGCAGGTTACGGCAGGAATGTCTGAACGAGAACTGGTTCATGTCTCTGGAGGATGCACAGTGCAAAATCGAGGCCTGGCGCATACACTATAACCAGAGACGTCCCCATTCTGCGCTGGGCTGGATGACCCCATCAGAATTTGCTGAGAAGTCTGCCGGTTGCCAGAATACACAACCAACATGAAGCCGGTTATTCCTGATTATGACTGGATCATATTCGGGGTCATGGATCCGATATTACTAATTGAGCGTTGTATCTAATCCTGGGGCAAGTCAGCAGTCCGGTAGTAGACCTATTTGCATTTTTTCTCTAATTCTATTTCTTATGTTATAAAATCCCGTAGGAGCTCCTGCGTTGTTATGATATTCACTTAACATTGATACTAAGAGAAGAATATGACTTTCAAAAAAAACAAAGCTGGTAATTATACATTCCCAATTACCAAAATACAGTTTACTTCTGATACCGGCATGGTTGAAGTTATCGCATTTGATTCGATGCATAAAGTGGTATACACGTTACCGGCTGATGACAATGAAAAAATTGTCTCAACACTTGGCGCGGCGACCAATGCTCTTCTCAATAATGCTTATGAGGTTTGGTTGATTACTGACGAACTTCCAACAACAGATGGTGCTAAGGTTACTGGTGCAGTAATTATTACTCAGGATATTCACGTCTGAATTCAGAACTAAATTTTTTTTCATTTGCGCATCTGTGTTGTTCTGAAGTGAGAATATCATCTCTGTACAGGCGGCCAAATTCAGTAAATCACTTAATGACTCTACCGATATCCAAACTGAACCCTACCAGACCGAAAATCAGGCGCGGCTACAGGAATTTGAACTGCCGATTAAAACGCAGACGATCGCCATTTCTCAGATGTGGCATCCCCAAATGGAGACGGATACGGCGCATCGCTGGCTGAAACAAACAGTTCTGGCAGTGTGTCTTGAGCCATGTTCTGAGTAACGCGGGGAATTTCAGGTTAAAACCTAGGGCAGCTCCGCAGGTGTTTAACCTGAATGGGCTAACTAGTTAATGTCTGATTTCAGCGTGCTGGCATCGCTATGAACGGTATTTGCTTTTTCTTTCGCGTTGCTGACTTTCGCATCGACAGAATCTTTCTTTGCCGCAATGTCGCTATCACCGACGGCATCTTTCGCCATTTTCTTCGCATCACAGTTACCGGAAATGCCTACGGAAGCGTCCATTGCGGCATTGCGGGCCGCTTTGTGAGCGGTACATTCAGCGTGTGCGCCCAGTGCAGTAAACAGTAAACCCACACAAATCAGAGCTTTTACTTTCATTTTATATTCCTAACGTTAATCAAATTTTCCTCGACACCATAGAGGGGCGGAATGTTTGAAACAAGTCTCATTTTACTACCCGTCATGATTGACTGAGTTGAAGCACGTATTTTTTGCGAGGTGTTACAGCGTTAATCAATGCAGGGGTAGTAAGCGAGAACCGACCAGAATTTGGTCGCTTCCGTAACAAAATCGAGTGGTGCACTTCATGAACAATCGATGTTTTTGACTCGCAAAAGGAATTGTTTTAACGGTGAATCAATTTCCAAATGCATTATTTATAGATGAAATCTCTAATGTGGTTGTATATTTTGACCCTTAGTGAAATGAATAAATAAATGAGAAATAATATAGCAATAAGGTGGATGTTATTTTTCTTATATCCCCCTAGTATTTATTAAATGCTAGGGGTTTCCCCACTTGGTAGTTAATAATCAAGCACTGCCCTGGTTTTGTTGGAAAGGGCGTCGTATACACCTTCAGCCATTGCCTGCATTTCGTCTTCCCCGGCAAAAACAATAAAGTTCGGAGTCAAGAAATGAATACGTTCGCGAATTTTCTCCACGATAAATCGGCTATGAGCGATGCCACCAGTCAAGATGACTCCGTCGACCTCACCATTAAGCACCGCCGCACAGGCACCAATTTCCTTGGCGATTTGCAGAGCCATCGCGGAGAGCACCTGTTCTGCCTCTTTATCGCCAGCGTCAACCAGATTTTCGACGACACGCATATCTTTGGTGCCAAGATAGGCATATACCCCGCCTTCGCCGATGATTTTGCGATACATCTCATCGTAGGAATATTGCCCTGAGTAGCACATATCGATAAGCGCGAGCGGGGGAACACCGCCCGATCGTTCAGGCGAAAAAGGGCCATCGCCGCCCAATGCGGCATTGACGTCAACGACTTTTCCCTTACGGTGTGCGCCTACACTGATCCCGCCGCCGAGATGCGCGACAATCAGATTCAGAGAGTCGTAGTCGCACTCTCTTTCTTTGGCATAACGCCTGGCGACGGCTTTCTGGTTTAACGGATGAAAGCTCCTTACGCGGGATATCTCAGGTACTCCTGATAGCCGGGCAATATCGTCGTATTCATCAACGACCACCGGGTCAACGGTGTAAGCCACGGCATCTTTACGAACGGATTGAGCCAGGTCATGCGCCAGAATTCCGCCTAAATTAGAGGCATGTTCACCGTTCAAACCGATTGCGGCATCATCTAAATAAGCATCGTTGATCCGATATACGCCGCTCTTTAACGGACGAACCAAACCACCCCGACCGACAAAGTGATCGATGTCAGCTAGCGCAATATCATGATGTTTCAATACATTCAGAATGGCCCGTTGGCGAAACTGCCTCTGCTCAATCACACTTCTGAATCCGAAAAGCGTCGATACCGGGTGATTCAGGGTGACATTAAACAGCGCAGTAGTGTTTTCAAACAGCGCAACTTTCGTCGACGTCGAACCCGGATTAATCGCCAGGATTTTCATGCGGATCTCCCTGTCGGGCAAACAGCAATGGCACAAGCCATTGCATAGAATTTTGTTTCGGAGGTGTCAGAACGCGAAGGGAAAACGACAGGGGCGCAGGTGCCAAGAATTAAGCTTGCCCCACTCGTCTCGCCGAATAACGTCATGGTTTTATAAAAGGCATTCGCGCTGTTGATATCTGGGAATAAAACCAGGTCAGCATCACCACCCACTTCTGATTCCAATTGCTTATGCCAACAAGAGGATTTGCTGAATGCCAAATCAATGGATAAAGGGCCATCCACCACGCACTCAGCGATTTCATTGCGCCGATTCATCATGCTTAACATTGCTGCATCGGTAGTGGCTGGAATGGCCTCTTTAACGTTTTCTGTCGCAGCGATAACCGCAACTTTGGGGTTTTTAATCCCTAACTGATGAAAAACGGTTACTGATTGCTGGATCATCATTTTCTTTTGCGCCAGCGTAGGGGATATATTGATCCCCGAATCGGTAAACGCCATCAACTTGTGATAGCGTGGGCTTTCAAGAAACGCAATTTGGCTGATCAGCCCCGATCCACGCAACCCTGTTTCTTTATGCAAAATGGCCCTCAGATAAATTGCGCTATCCACCAGGCCACGCATCAACAGGTCGGCTTTGCCTTCTTTAACCAGTGCAACCGCTTTTGCACAGGAAAGTGCCAGGTCCGGTTGGTGAAAAATTTCATACTCACTAATGTCAAATTCGAGAAGGTCTGCCAGTTTGGTTATTTTTTCTTTGTCACCGACCAATACCGGCGTCCCTAATTCGGCCTGAACGAGGTGCTTGAGAGCATCCAGAGTATAAAGGTCTTCAGCGGCCGCAACGGCAATTCGTTTCTTACCGTTTTTTTTTGCGAGCGTAACAAATTGTTCCAGTGATTTAAGCATACTTACGCCTTATTAAATACGATTGAAAATGGGCTTAATCCATAATCAGTACATATGTTGACCGCCATTAATAGAGAAGTCAGCACCCGTAATAAACGCGGCGTTGTCGCTGACCAGATATGCGATCAGTGAAGCGACTTCTTCTGGTTTTCCGAAACGACCCGCAGGAATGTCTTTCTGGATGTTTTCTCGGATATTTTCAGGAACTGCTCGCATCATTTCAGTATCGATATAACCAGGGGAAACGGTATTAACGGTGATATTCTTTTTGGCGACTTCTTGAGCCAGTGCTTTGGTAAAGCCATGTACCCCGGCCTTACTGGCGGAATAGTTGACTTGTCCAAACTGACCTTTCTGACCATTAATAGACGATACATTGATCACTCGGCCATGGTGGCGGTCAAGCATAGTGTCCATCACCGCGCGGGTCATATTAAATAAACCATTCAGATTAGTATCAATGACCGAACTCCACTCAAGTTTACTCATTTTTCTGAAGGTGGTGTCACGCGTAATACCGGCATTATTAATCAGGACATCAATTTGACCATGTTTCTGCTGTACGCTTTCCACCAGCGAACAGCACATATCCAGGTCGGTAATGTCACAGGCGACCGTTTCGATATTTGTTAAACCGTCATGATGTAATTCATCGACCCATTGCTTACTGCGAGCCGGATTGGTCGCAACGGCAACCACGTGATAATTATCTTCAAGTAATTTCCGAGAAATAGCTGCACCAATACCGCGGGTACCACCCGTTACAATCGCAATTTTTTTCATCATAATTCCAGAATTTAAATATATTTAAGCACTAATAAAAAATCAGTTTCTTTCGAGCGTGATGGCAATCCCCATGCCACCCCCAATGCACAATGTCGCTAATCCTTTTTTTGCCTGCCGTCTTTCCATTTCGTACAGTAGAGAGACTAGGATTCTGGCACCGGAAGCACCAATTGGATGCCCTAATGCAATGGCTCCCCCGTTGACATTCACCCGTAAAGGATCCCACTCCATGGCTCGGTTGACATAAATTGCCTGGGCGGCGAAAGCCTCGTTGGACTCAATCAAATCAAGGTCATTCACTTGCCAGCCACTTTTCGCAAGCACGCGTCGAGAAGCTTCTACCGGACCGGTGCCCATGATTTGTGGATCAACCCCAGCGGTCGCGCATGCCTTGATACGGGCCAAAGGCCTAAGCCCTAATTTTTTAGCCATACGGCCTGATGAAATCAACAGCATCGATGCACCATCATTCACACCTGAAGCGTTACCTGCAGTGACGGAACCCTCAGCTTTAAAAGCAGGTTTCAACTGAGCAAGTTGTTCAAGCGTTGTCTTGGGGCGGGGGTATTCATCTTGAGCAAAACGTTCGGTCTGCCCACGTTTGACAGGAACAGAAATGGGGACAATTTCATCAATAAATTTGCCATCCTGCATGGCTGCAACAGTTTTATATTGCGATTCCACGGCAAACGAATCTTGCTCTGCGCGCGAAATGCCAAACTGCTGTGCTATATTTTCTGCTGTAATTCCCATCGAGTAATGATGAAATGCATCGGTTAGACCATCTTTTAGCAGCGAGTCATCCATCACCCACTGTCCCATTTTTACGCCATTTCGAGACCCTCGAAGAATATGTGGCGCAAGACTCATATTTTCCTGACCCCCCGCAATGATTAACTCTGCGTCACCGTTACGAATCGCTTGATACGCTAGCTGCACCGCTTTTAAACCTGAGCCACACACTTTATTAATGGTCAAGGCAGAGACAACTTCCGGTAATCCCGCTTCGATACTGGTCTGACGAGCGGGGTTTTGGCCTGCGCCAGCAGTTAGGACCTGTCCGATGATCACTTCATCAATGTGTTTTGGGTCAATCGCTAACCGCTGCATGATATCGGAAACAACCGCTGCACCTATTGTTGTGGCGGGTATCTTGGATAATGCGCCATTTAACATACCAATTGCGGTGCGCGCAGCATCTAAAATAACAACGTCATTGTCTTGCATTACATTTTCTCTCCGTTGTAAAAATGTGACCGATTGGATCGGTTAGAGTTTTCATGCTTGTCAGTACGAGTGGCATTTTCGTATAAAACATCAGTATGCTTCAGGAAAATCTTTCAGAATAGAAATTAACTTGCCTTTTTCCATATGCACGTACCCACCCTTCTTTATTGACAAGATAATGGCGGAGACACCACTTCGCGCCAATCCTGTTTTCTTAGTAATGTAATTACAGACATTCACCCTTGATTTTTTTTCGGCAGGCAAACCATTAATTTCTTGTAAGTTTAGCTTTACTAGTTCATAGGCAGAGTGATTGATATTATCAATGTTTATGCGTAGCAAACATGCCATGTTGTAAGCTTGCACGCGCATGGCATCAATGAGCAGGTCATTATCTTTAAGAATGGAGAATGCTTTGGCAGGGGCAATACACAAAACTTGAGCGTCTCTTTCGGCAACAACATAAATTTCTTCTGAGGGGGTAAAAGAACCGGGGGTTAATAACATATTTGCAATCCCCATAATATAGGGAGCTTCGGCGACAGCTATAAGAAGGTTGTCACAAGACCTATATATTTCAAAAACACCACTACTAAGACAACACACATTACCGCTGATCCTGGAAGTAGTGGTTGTATATTTTTCGTTCATGCGCGGTGAGATCATTTCTTTTGCATGTGGCAAAAATGATTCAATAAGCGACAACATACTACCGATTGGTTTTTTGATCATTTTTACGCTCATGCGCCCCTCACCAATTCATATTTTATCTTAATTATTAAGGCGCTTTTATTAAATGAATATAATTTTCTGTATATTTCACTTTTAATGTCCAATCACCACTTAGAACATATTACAAGCATATGTAGCATGGCTTGTTGACAACAAGCTTATAACCTAAAATATAAATGTCAAACTCCTATAGTGGACTTGGATTTAGCTAACTAATTGGCCAGGGATAATATTTTTTGGCAAAACTGGACATTTACTATTCGCGCATGAAGTATTAGATTTCTTGCCATAGCAACTAGCAACTAGCAACTAGCAACTAGCAACAGCGATGATGGGGAGCATATGGAATATTACGTTACTGCTATCGAGATACTCATACACCATTTGAATGGTGACTTTTATGCTGTGTGTGATGCGTTACTGTTGTCACCTGAAGAAGTACATAAAATCAAACCGCTGCTCAGCGACACCGTCAGGAAAATGATTCCGGATGGAAACTAAAATAAACGGTTAGTGAGCCAATTCCATTTGAATATTCTCATCAGATTATGGTGCATTAACTGTAAGTGACGCTTAAAAATCCCTTACTTGAACCGACTTTAAAGCCGCTTACCCTAGACATGATTATTGATGTACCGCCATTGCCCGGATGCATACGAGGTTGCACCTCCTACCGCTCTTTAAGTGCTAGCGCAATCGGGCAATGAATTGGCTAGCCGGTAATAGCGACCCCAAAACGATCCATGATCAATGACACTTGATAGCTATCAAAATTTACGCCTCATAAATCAACACTCATCCATATTATCCAGCTGCGGTGGGGCGAAAAATTTAGCCCAGTATAGGGCCTAGTAAACCCTGTCCCTCTGCCGTTCATCCGGGTCACGCTCGCCCCGGCCAGAGCCAGATGACCCTTCTGCAAGTGCTGCGTCGACTCTGCAGACGAACTTCTCATTATCATAGTCGTGCCAACCCTCGTGCTGATAGCGCAGCAAGTATGAGGAACGCTGTGAGTGAAAGCCACCTAGTCGTCGCTTCAGTTACGGCTGCATGCACGCCTTCGTAGTGCTGTCCTCAGCAAACGTAACGGTTGCAAAGGGGCCGTTCATAGGTGATTTTCTGTGCAAAGTATTTATCGGTGCTCTGCATAATCTCAGCTACGGTATGATCAGCCTATCTTCTGAATAAGGTGAGAATTTATTGTTAACGAATGGAATGGACTTCCTCAGGATATGAACCTAATTTAATATCTTATAATGATGGTGTAAACATAACCCAGAGGGATTCGTTATGACTATCTACGCCACTGTCAGGTTGTGATTTTTCTTACGTTCGAGCATGCAAATGGTGTACATAATAGTTCAGCTTTGGACACAGAAAAAATCAACCACGTAGTGCGGGGGATAGGCAAGAGTATTTTGGTTGAAAAGTAGTCTAGTTGTGATTTGTTTTCAGTTTTCCAAGCAGACCCTGAAATCAGTAATCAACGCGAACGGTTACTCAGAAGCGTGGTCATTTATTACAATTCAGCTCTGCTTTCGCGACTGCTACAGAACTACCCCGGTAATCCTAGAGACGTCACTCATTGCGAGATGTAACCAGGATGACAAAACGCAATTGATTTCCTCCTGAATTTCGTCAACGTGCATTTCGTATGGTTCTGGAAAACCAGGATACCTATAACTCACAATGGGCCGCGACCTGCTCCATTGCCCGTAAGGTCGCTGGCGAATGAGCATGGTAAAAAAACCCGTATGAACAGCCCCTTCCCTAAATCACTTCCCCGTGACGAAAAGTGCCCGCTAACGACAGAGCCATGTTGCCCGGACTATGGGGGATCGCTGAGTTATCTGGGTGAAAATACGGCCGAACAGCAGGAACTGATGCGTAGTGCCTTCCGGGTTATCCGCACCGTGCAGAAAAAACACGCATGCACGAAGTGCGACCATATCGTTCAGGCTTCGGCAATTTCACGGCCCATCAGACGCGGTATCACCGGACCGGAACTGCTCGCCCGGGTACTCACATCAAAATATGCATGGCACGCGCCGCTGTATCGTCAGTCATAGATGTTCATCCGGCAGTGGGAGGAGCTGAGTCGATACATGTTGCCGGTTGTTAGCACCACTTGATGAAGCTCTTCAAGACTATGTGCTGACTAACGGCAAACTCCACGCGGACGATAAGCCAACCCCGCTGCTGTTGCCGGGCAATAAAACGACGAAGATCAGGCAGCTGTGGACGTACGTTCATGCCGATCGTCACGCCAGGTCAGCGTTCCCACCTGCGGTCTGATTCCCGTACCGCCCGGACAGAAAAGGCATCCATCCGCAGACCCATATGGCCGGATTCAGAGATGTGCTGCAGGCGGATACTTACGCCGGGTTCAATGAGCTTTACCGTGACGGCCATAAAAAGGAAACTGCCTGCATTGGCTCATGCCCGCCAAAAGAGCCATGATGTGCACGTTCGCACGTTCGCACGTTCGCACGTTCGCACGCCCTCAGCCCTCAATAATGAAGAGCTGAAACGCATCAATGTATTTAACGACATTCACTGTCGAGCCATAATTATTAATATGTACCTGCAATGTCATCGCTTCTTGAGGCTCTGGTACCGTATCCCCTTTGGCATAAACAGCAACGTTCAGAGCCGACGTGTATGACAACGAGCAAGTCATCTGCGGCAAGGTCGCATACCGGATATACGCACTATTACCCTCGTTAAAATACGCATAGGCTAAAAAATCAATATCATTGACATCTGCCATACCTAAATAGCTGCGTCTAATACCGCTACACTTTTGCCAGACCATGCTTTCTTCCGGGGAACGGGCTGGCGGTTTCCATAAAATGACGAACTTTTCTCAGTAGTTGCCACATTGAACGACACTGATGATTGCGCGTTATTGTGTCGTGAAGCGCCTGCCACAGTCGCTCTACGTGGTTCACCCACGGCGAGTAAACCGGCTGGTAAATTACGCTGAACTTCGGGTTCTCTTTCAGCCAGCGCTGCGTTTCCTGGCTTTTGTGAATGATGTAGTTATCCACGATAAGCGTGACGGTTTTTGCCCGTAGGTATGTGGCTTTCAGGTGTTTCAGCAGGGCGATGAACAGCACCGAACTCTTGCTGTTGCCCCCAACGTAGCTGACTTTTCCGGTACCGCTGTGCAGCGCCCCGGCCAGGTAGTATTTTTCATTCTGTCCCGGTGTTACCACGCGCTTTTGTTGCCCACGAAGTTGCCAGTCTGCCCCGATTTTGGGATTGAGGTGGATATCCACTTCATCTTCATAAAAGACCGGATGCTCTGCGCTGCATTTTTCCAGTGCCTTATGGATTGCCGCCATCTTCTCCTCTTTATGTGGGTCACGGATGTGCAGGGTCGGGGCCGCCCTGCGCCACACAAGCCCGGCAGAGGGCAGCCAGCGACGAACGGTTCCGGCATGCAACTGACATCCGGTTATCTCATTGATTTTTATTGCCAACAGTTCGGTACTCCAGCGTGAACGCTGATAGCCAAAATCACCGGGAGTGCGTTTTACCAGTTCACGTAACAGTGCGCAGATATGCTCATAAGGCCAGCGGCGAGAGCGCCCTGCGGGCAAGGACTTCAGACCTTCAACACCCGACAGCGTAAACCAGTTAATCCAGCGACCGACAGATGAACGGGCACAGCAGAGTGTTCTGGCGACATCGCTGACACGGTCTCCCCGGTGTAACATCAGCATGGCGGTCAGTCTGCGGGCATGGTTCTTGTCACGCGTTTTATGGATGGTTTTCTGCATCAGGCGTCGTTCGATACGGGGTATGGGTGCTATGATCGGCATCGCTCAGTCCGGTTGGTGATGTGGGATATTTGGCGATTGATCAGATCGCACAATCCGGGCTGAGTTCCCTTTAAGTGATCTACTATTCCGCGCAGCTATTTAGCATAACGGTAAATGTCGCTCCCGTTTTAAAAAGCCTGATACGGTGAGCCGTCATCACCAGCAATAAGTTGTATTAATTGCAGGCCCGCATCTTCCTCAACCCCATTAGATCCACAATAGTCTGAAAAATACGGGGAAGATAGTAGTCAAACCACTCGATTCTACTCCAAAGGTAAATGCCATCTCGTAGAGGTTCACCTTTTTCTTCTGTGGCACAAAAACGTCTAACTTGTAGCGGAGTCATAATCGGTTGTGTATTCAATATGGTGAATGGTATTACAAGGCATAATGCTCACGCTCGATAAACGTGCCAATAATCTTGTCATGCATTTCAGGCGTTTTAGTCTGTTGCGAAGGTACAGGTTTTCGCGCTCAATATGTTGTGTGTAAAGCTTACCCGTGATGTGCTTTCATTCGGTAACACGTCATAAGCGCTGAAATTATCTGTATACCAAAAGGCCATATTAAAACCTGACAGTAACCCCAGTAACGTGCGCGGTGTTTTCCTGCTCCTGCGACCAAAAGCATGGGCAATAATACGTTTGAGGCGAGGTTCCCATGCGTACCACAGCCAGCGTTGCTTCTTCTTATTGCCAACAAAGGACCACATTTCATCCACTTCGCAAATGAGCTGAATTTGCAGATTATCCAGTGGAAGAGAGGCAATAATTTTCGGCGAGAGTTTTTTAGCGTGCGTGCCACGGCATTAATGCTGATATGCAATGCCCGAGCGGTGTCGCGGATACCTGCATTATTTATCGCAAGATCAATGATCTGTGTCTTCATACCCTGCTGGCAAGCACGGTATTCATAGTCAAGTTGAAAGCTTCGGCAGCATGCCTGGCAACGATAACGTTGATGCCCGGTACACCCATGTCCATGCCTTTTCACCGGGGTGTTTGTTTACAAAACGGACATTTTACATCAACCTTAGCCATCAAAATCCCCTCGATAAATACGGAGAGTTTATCTGATGTTCAACGGATTGAATACATGACCCAAAAAATGCTGATATGAAGACTCTTGTGAATAATGTGCTTGTTCTGAACATAATTACACAGGCTTACGGAAATAATGAAACAGAGTAAGGCCTCGCTCATACTTTAAAAGTTATCGGGTATGCTATCATTCAAAGATAACAAGTGTCCTTTATCACTTAGTGCGATGTATTGCCCCTTTTTAAGCTCTGATAATATTCCCATTACACCACTGCGCGATAGCCCGGATCGGCGTACGATGTAGTTTGTCACCGTTGTTTTACTCTTTTTTTCAATAGGCAACTCATTTAACTCATGAAGAAATGATTTAACCACATTATATCTGTTCTGGTTAACCAAACGAAGATCTCTTCTAATAAAATAAGTCACCATGTGCGAGACGATTTTAAATAGAGTTGGCCAAAGGTTATTTTCATTCAATCGGCGTGTAAATTCATCGTAATTAATAGTGGTGAAAGTTGCATGTGTTGATGATTTTATATAACAATAATGACTTTCTATTTCGCTATGAATAATGCCAAATATATAAGGCGACTTGAGTTCCGAGATTAACAGGTCATCTTGTGCACGATACACATTCACTGCACCACTGGTCAGAAAGAGAACATTGCCAGATTGTATATTTGGCAGTTTAAGTGATTTACCGTGCTCATAAGGTAAAGCCACTGTTAAACCCTGACAAACGTCTATAATCTTTTGGATATCTTGTGATGGCTTGGCATATTTCATTGTTTAACGCCTCTCCGAAAACATATTTTTTATTATTCACGCACGAGTAAACAAACTTCCCTATTAATACAAATGCTCAACAGAAACCTGGTCGCGGTAAGCTGTCGGTGTCATACCCATTACACGCTTGAAAGTGCGATTAAACGATTGTTGGCTCTCGTATCCCAGACGAATTGAGACCTCACAAATGGTTACAGTTTCGCTAATCAGACTTTTGCACGCTTTTTCCAGTCTGCAGTTAATGATGTAATGTCCAATAGAGACCCCCATATTGCTTTTGAACACCCTTTGCAAGTGCCATTTCGAATAACCAGAAACAGCCGACAACATATTAATCGTTATCTTCGTTTCAATGTTCTGATGAATCCACTCACTTAATGTCTCAGCGAGATCGGAATGGAACTCCCGCGTATGTTCATTAATAGCAATATACTGAAATTGATGCTTATTGTTCATATGGAAGTGACTTACTTATTTCAATTAAGTTAGGTGCTAATTAATCAGCTGGAGGAACAATAATAGCAAAGCGTCCATTTTTAGCCACATCCAATACTGGACCGAAAAAAAAGCCAGCGAGAATTAATCACTGGCTTCATGTTATTCATTGTTAATTATTAATTTTTTTGCATACCGAATCTGCGCTGTACCACGACATAGAAAACGGGAACAAAGAAGATTGCAAGCAAAGTAGCGGTGAGCATTCCCCCCATAACCCCGGTGCCCACAGCGTTTTGTGCGCCGGAGCCTGCGCCAGTACTGATAACCAACGGTAATACACCTAAAATAAAGGCTAATGACGTCATCAGAATTGGTCGTAAACGCATACGAGAAGCTTCAAGAATAGCTTCCATCAACTCTTTTCTCTCTTTCTCCATTAGATCTTTAGCAAACTCGACTATTAAAATGGCATTTTTCGCTGACAGGCCAATGGTGGTCAGTAAGCCAACCTGGAAGTAAACGTCGTTATTCAACCCACGCAGGCTGGCCGCAAGCAATGCGCCAACCACGCCCAGTGGCACAACTAACATCACCGAGAATGGAACAGACCAGCTCTCATAAAGTGCGGCCAGGCACAAGAAGACGATCAATAACGAAATACCATACAGAGCAGGCGCTTGATCGCCAGATAACCTTTCCTGATATGACATGCCCGTCCAGTCGTATCCAACACCTGCGGGTAATTTCGCCGCCATTGACTCAATCATCAGCATCGCTTCTCCGGTACTTTTTCCTGGCGCGGCTTCACCCAGGATTTCCATTGATGGCAAGCCGTTAAAGCGTTCAAGACGCGGCGAGCCCGTCATCCAGTGCGCTTCCGAGAACGCATTGAATGGAACCATTTGTCCGTCTGTTCCACGCACAAACCAGTTATTGATATCATCGGGTAACATTCGAAATGGCGCATCACCCTGCACATAAACTTTTTTCACACGTCCACGGTCAATGAAATCATTCACATAACTCCCGCCCAACGCAGAAGAAACGGTCTGATCGATATCAGTCAGCGATATCCCCAAGGCCTGTGCTTTTTCTTGATCGATGTCTAGCTTGAATTGTGGTGTGTCTTCAAGTCCATTCGGACGCACTCGGGTGAGCGCATCAGGGCGCTGCTTAATCATCCCCAATAATTGGTTACGAGCCTGAGTTAGCGCCTGATGTCCAAGGTTCGCTTTATCAATCAGTTCGAAGTCAAAACCTGTCGCAGTGCCTAACTCGATAATTGCCGGTAGGTTAAAACCAATAACAATACCATCTTTGATTTGAGAGAAGGTTCTATTCGCCCGCCCAATGATGGCTTTCACCCCATTTTGTTTACCTTCACGTTCGTCCCACGATTTAAGGCTGACAAACGCAAGGCCTGTATTTTGCCCCTGGCCGCTATAACTAAAGCCATTCACTGTAAATACAGAACGGACGTTCGCTTTTTCTTTTGTCAAATAGTAATTCGATACCTGATCAAGCACTTTCTGCGTTCGGGCCTGTGTTGCACCCGACGGGAGCTGGACCATCGTCATAAAAACGCCCTGGTCCTCATCCGGTAGAAATGATGTTGGCAAACGTATAAATAGTACCACCATCGCCACAAGGATCCCCACATACAGCAAGAGGTAACGCCCAGTTTTGCGCAGGATTTTCTGCACGCTATCGGTGTAATGATTTGTGCTCTTTTCGAATTTCTCGTTAAACCAACCAAAAAAACCGGTTTGCACAGCGTGGCTACCTTTTGCTACTGGCTTGAGGAGCGTGGCGCACAATGCAGGCGTTAAAATTAATGCTACCAGAACCGACAACGCCATCGCGGATACAATGGTTATGGAAAACTGGCGATAAATAGCCCCGGTGGATCCGCCGAAGAAAGCCATCGGCACAAACACCGCTGAGAGTACAGTCGCAATACCGACCAATGCCCCCTGAATTTGTTCCATCGATTTTAACGTCGCCTCTTTCGGAGGGAGTCCTTCCTCAACCATCACGCGTTCAACGTTTTCCACCACAACAATCGCATCATCGACAAGTAGACCTATTGCCAGCACCATGCCAAACATCGTTAAGGTATTTATGGAGTAACCACAGGTTTCCAGTACCGCAAAAGTACCAAGCAGAACCACGGGAACGGCTATTGTCGGAATAAGCGTGGCGCGAAGGTTTTGCAGGAACAAATACATAACTAGGAATACCAGTACGATTGCTTCCAATAGCGTCTTCACGACTTCGCTGATCGAGATGGTAATAAACGGCGTGGTATCGTAAGGGTAAACCGTCTGCAGCCCCTGCGGAAAGTAAGGTTGCAGATCGTTGAGTTTTGCTTTGATAGCATTAGCGGTATCCAGCGCATTAGCACCCGTTGCAAGCTTAATCCCCAATCCGGATGCCACTTTGCCATTAATTTTGGCCACGGTATTATAGTTCTCGCCACCCAGCCCAATGCGGGCAATGTCCTTCAGGCGGACCTGTGAACCATCGCTATTAACCTTCAGCAAAATATTGCCAAATTCTTTCATATCTTTGAGGCGAGTCTGGACAATAATCGATGCATTAAGCTGCTGATTGGCTATCGATGGCGCCCCGCCGAGTTGTCCGGCCGCAATTTGGTTATTTTGAACCTTAAGCTGATTAATCACATCCACCGGCGTGAGCTGATATTTGTTCAATGAATCTGCATTTAGCCAGATGCGCATAGCGTACTGTGCGCCGAAAAGCTGTACCGCACCAACACCATTCAGTCGGCTGATGGAATCCTGGATATTTGAAGCAACATAATCGGTAATATCTTCTTGAGTCGCTGAAGGATCGTCGGAAACAAAGCCAGCAACCAGTAGAAAACTACTACTTGATTTCTGAACGTTGATTCCCTGCTGTTGCACTTCTTGAGGCAAGAGTGGCATGGCCAGCTGAAGTTTGTTCTGCACCTGAACCTGGGCAATGTCCGGATCGGCCGAGGAATTAAAGGTGATCGTAATAGTAACAGCCCCTGTGGAATCACTCACTGATGACATATACATCAGGTTGTCGATACCATTCATTTTTTGTTCGATAACCTGCGTGACTGTATCCTCTACAGTCTTGGCGTCAGCCCCTGGATAAACGGCTGTAATGGCTACCGCAGGTGGAGCAATTGTCGGGTATTGTGCAACCGGTAGTTTCATTATCGCCAGCCCACCGGCCAGCATTAGTAAAATCGCCAGCACCCACGCGAAAATAGGGCGAGTGATAAAGAATTTAGACATGTTCAAAACAACCTTTCATCGTTATGTTTCAGTAAGCAAAAACTTATGACGCTGAGGCTTTAGCGGGCGTTGGTGTTTCTGGCTGCACCGCATTACCAGGCTTCACTTTTTGTAAGCCACTCACTATTACCTTGTCCCCTTCAGACAGACCTTTGCTGATTAACCAGCTATCGCCAATAGCCTTCGAAGTTGCAACAGTACGCCTTTCAGCTTTATTTTCTGAGTTGACGACCATCACCACGGCTTCTCCTCTCGGATTACGCGTCACGGCTTGTTGCGGAATGAGGATTGCATCTTGCTTGATCCCCTCATCTACCTTCGCACGGACGAACATACCAGGCAGTAAACTGTGTTGGGGATTAGGAAATACAGCACGTAACGAGATAGATCCAGTTCTCTGATCGACGGTGACGTCAGAAAACTCAAGATGTCCTTTCAGCGGGTACACTTCACCATTTTCCAGCGTCAAAGAGACTTTGGTCTCAGGAGTTTTCTCAACCTGTCCATTTGAAATAGCCTGCTTTAAGTGAGTGAACTCCTCACTTGATTGTGTGAGATCGACATAGATGGGATCAAGTTGTTGCACGGTAGCTAGCGAATTCGATTGTTCAACCGTGACCAGGGCACCTTCAGTAAGATTGGATTTGCCAATCCACCCGCTTATCGGTGAAGCCACATCTGTGTAATTCAACTGAATTTGTGCTGTATTAACTCCGGCTTTTGCTGACGTCACGTTTGCATCGGCCTGACGTGTATTAGCCTGTGCAGTATCAAACTCCTGCTGACTGACATATTTCGAGGCTAGTAGCGTCTGATAACGATTCATCTTCAGATGGGCAATATGCGCAGAAGCTTGTGCCTGGAGTAATTCACTCTTGGCTTTAACGAGCGATGCCTGATAGTTTGCTGGATCGATTTTATAAAGCGACTCGCCGCGCTTAACCTCGCTACCCTCAACAAAATTACGTTTGAGAATAATCCCACTAACCTGAGGGCGAACATCGGCGACACGCCAGGCAGAAGTGCGCCCAGGCAGCAAAGTGTCGATCTTTAGGGGGGATTGACGAGCAGTGATAACTATTACACGAGGTGGAGGTGACAATTTTTTAGCCGCACTATCATCATCGCAACCGATAAGCAACATCCCACCTGTAACCAGTAACACTCTCTGTAAATTTAATAGGTTAGAATAACGTTTCACTGAGACTCCTTAGTTATGCCTGGTAGCCATTGTTAATTAAATGACTTGGCGGCATAAACTGCCCCGCACGCAGTAACCTAGTCAGTGTCTAAATCTTAATGGCATGTGTTAATAAAATAATCCTCATTATATTCCATAGGGCTAACACAGGCGCAATGCTCAATAATGGGCTGGGAATGACATTGCATTTTCATTTAATCTCTTAAATAATCAGCTAAACCGTGAAGACTTTGAAAGATAAGGGATGATTATGCTTAAGAATATGCTTGCTATCTGTTTGCTTGTTTCTGTATCCTCAAGCGCGGCCTTTGCTGCTGACCATATAGAGAACCCGTGTAAAGGTAAGAACCAAGGGGATAAAGTGACGGTAACGGACAAGAGTGGGCATGAAACGACCATGACCTGCGGTAAGTTACTGACCAAATAACTGGTCATACCCCTCTGAGTAAATACGATAATTATACAGAGGGGAGTATCACTCCATTGCATAGAGCACCCCATCTCATTTAATTAACTCCTTAACAATTGAATCTCGCAATGCGACATAAAAGTCATGCGCGTACAGGTGATTAGTTTAAGAACGACCCTCACATTTCTCTTCAATGTTCCCTTTTCATTAAACTCTTACATCACTATTCTATTTTTAATTATGAGTACTTAAAATGAAAGCTGCACATTTCTCATTAATAAAAAACACGACAAGCTGGGTAGTGCAAAATGAGCACCTGATATTCCAAATGATAACAAACATTTTGGTTGCCCTATTTTTACTGTTCACCGGTGTACTTATTGCCCGATTTGCTGCCGGTGGGCTACGTAAGTTAATGAACGCACGAAAGGTTGACCAGACGGTCACCCAATTCTGTTGTACTCTTCTGCGCTATGCTCTGCTCACTTTTACCATTATTGCCGCGCTCGGCAGGATGGGGGTTGAAACATCTTCTATCATCGCTGTTATTGGTGCTGCGGGCTTGGCTATCGGCCTTGCCCTACAAGGTTCGCTGTCAAACTTCGCCGCAGGTGTCTTATTAGTCTCTTTGCGCCCTTTCAAGGTCGGAGAATTTTGTGAAATTGGAGGTGTTTCAGGCACGATTGAAGAAGTTCATATTTTCTCGACCACGTTACGAACTGTAGATAATAAATCTGTAGTCATTCCAAATGGGAAAATCATCTCAGGTGATATCGTCAATTACTCTCGCCACCCGTCTCGTCGGGTTGAAATTAATATAGGCGTTTCTTATAACAGCGATATTCATAAAGTAAAGCAGGTCATTACAGAAGTAATTCTCCCTGACAAAAGGCTGATACCTGGTAGTGAATTGATGGTGCGTCTTTACGATATGGGACCTTCCTCCTTAAATTATATCGCCCGATTTTGGGTTAAGAATGAAGACTATTGGGACATCTATTTTGATATGACAGAGGCGATTAAAATTGCTCTTGATGAAAACAAAATTGGCATTCCATTCCCACAGATGGACGTGCATATCCATCGGGTCTGATTAATGAGTGTAAAAAACTGCGCATATGCCGGTTTTCTTACATTTTCTCACCAAAATAAGGCTTCTAGGTCAGCCATGCCACTTTGTTACAGCCCGTTACATCGGCCTTCGGGACGTTTTTTTGGCGAGCAGCATGTCCATTATCGCATAAGTATTAATCGTCGGTATACAGCTACAACAGGCCGCGCGTGTTCGGATCGATCGTCGGAAATTGAAGTGGTCAACAAAAACTGGCCACAGCTTTAGAGTTTTTCCAGAACAATCGTTCTGATTCATTCTGCGTCAAACCACCATTATATTGATGAGGTCTGAGCTGGCTGTAATATCCTGTGATGTAATTCGTTATTGCTGTGCTGGCTTCGCTAAAATTCGCGTAGCCATTATCCGGTACCCACTCTGTTTTCAGGCTTCTGAAGAACCGTTCCATTGGGCTGTTATCCCAGCAATTTCCCCGGCGACTCAGGCTTTGCTTTATCTGATATCTCCACAGTAACTGTCTGAAATTCCTGCTGCTATAGTGACTGCCTTGATCCGAGTGATACAGTAAATTAGCCGGTTTTCCCCGTGCTTCCCAGGCCATCGACAGGGCTTTACCTGTCAGTGCGGAATCAGGGAAAAATGACATCGCCCTGCCAACCGGTTTACGGGAAAACAAATCGAGTACAACAGCCAGATAAGCCCAGCGTTTTCCCGTCCAGATATAAGTCACATCACCGCACCAGGCCTGATTAGGCTCGGTAACAGCAAACTGGCGATCCAGATAATTAGGGATCTCAATGTGTTCCTTAGACGCCTTCTTATAACGATGGCCAGGTTGCTGACAGCTGATAATATTGAGCGCTTTCATCAGCTTTGTTGCCCGCCAGCGGCTCAGTTTTATACCTTTGGTGGTGACCATTGCGGCAATGCTTCGCGCTCCTGCTGAACCGTTACTTTCGCGATAAACTTCACGCACAAGGCTCAGTAATGCCACTCTCGTGGCGTCAGGCTTCCTGGGCTGCCGCCAGTATTTATAACTGCTGCGATGAACCCCAAACACGTTGCACACAACGGCAACAGGAATCCGCGCCCTGAGTTTCTCAACTAATGAGAATTGTTCAGGGAGTCTGACATCAAGAGCGCGGTAGCCTTTTTTAATATATCCCTTTCTATTTCAACTCGTTGAAGTTTTTTCTTCAACTCACGTATCTCAATCTGCTCAGGTGTCATGGGTGAAGCTATGGGTGATTTTCCCGCTCGCTCTTCTTTCAATTGTCGAACCCATTTATCCATCGTGGATTTGCCGACATTCATCGCAGTGGCAGCGGCGGCAACGGTGTAATGCTGATCGAGTACAAGCTGGGCAGCCTCGAGGCGAAACTCAGGGCTAAAATTGCGTCTGTTACGTCCGGTCATAATGTCACCTGTTTTGATTATGAGGTGATGATATCGCCTCTATTCAGGTGGCCAAATTCACTATGCCATATATGGACGTCCCGTGTTGTGCAAGTCCTGAGTTGATACGGTTTGCTGCCATATATCCGGCGTCGTTGGTGGATCTAATGACCCGCGCCATGATGTCATCCGCACCCTGTTTCCTTATCACTACATCGGTATGTCACTACCACGGCACAGTTCAGGCTATTACAGGGTCGGTTTACCGTTCTCTCATCAGTACCTGCAAACTCAGGAGGAATGCTATTGCTCAGGCACAACAGTGGTTAACTCATAGCGAAAGCCCTGTTGATGTTAAAACTTGTTGATTCAGTCAGTAGCCGCCAGACGATGCGTGTCAGTTTATTGGCCAGTGCGACCGTGGCTTTCATTTTGCCCCTTCGGTCAGTAAGGCGCTTCAGCCATATACCTAATGCATCATCTCGCTTATGAGCCCAGTGCATAACAGAACGGGCACCATGAATAATCAGCGTCCTGAGGTCACGATTGCCGTTCTTGGACATGGATGAGAGGCTGCTTTTCCCACCGGAGCTACGTTGTCTGGGAACCAGACCACACCAGGCGGATAATTGCCGCCCGTAGTAAACTGTTCAGCATTCACTTCACTCAGAAAAGCAGCGGCAATAAGTGGGCCAATACCCGGTATTGTCATCAGCACTTTGTATTTGGGTTGTTGTTGGCACAGAGCCGCAAGGCAGTGTTCTGCAGAAAGAATACGCTCATTAAGTGAGTGTATGTTTTCGAGCAACGAGAACAGCAACTGGCGTAGTACAGGGGAAATTAACTGTTCTGCATCCTCAATAATATCGGGTAGTCGCTGCTGTAAAATATGAATACCAACAGGGATCTCTATCCCTTGTTCTGCTGCCAGTGACCTGGCCTGGTTTGCCTGAGCAGTACGCTGCTCCACCATCAACTGACGCGCGCTTCGAAGAGCCTTAATATCCTGCTGCTTACCGTTTTGATAGCAACGAAATGAATACCCGGGCGAAGCGCTGTCTCACAAATTGCCAGCGCATCATTGGCATCGTTTTTTTGGTGATGTGTGAATGCATTTACGTGTTGGGTGGGATGAGTCGGATGAAAAAGCCCATTGACTGAAAAGTGCGTCCCCAGTAATGCGAAGTAGCACAAGCCTCCATTGCAATAATCGAACCGGCAGGAAACTGACGAAGGGTATCCAGCAGTTTAACCCGGGAAACCTTACGGTTAAATGCAATGCTCCCGTCGCTCATCCTGACGCAGACCTGAAAGACAGATTTAGCCAGATCGATACCGATGACTTTTATTGAGTTCATGATGCAGTACCTCTGAAAAAAAGAACACTCTGCATAAGTGTGGCAGGACTTGCGCTGAGTGAGGGACGTCCATCACATCACTACAATGGCGCTTATTACTGGACGGCGGTGTATGCGGACAGAAATCAGGCGGTGGCCAGGCAGAGGCTTACCGGGAGCAATGCTTACTGGAAATGGAACACGGCTTATAACCAGCGGTCGGTGGCCGAAACGGCGATGTACCGGGTTAAACAACTGTTCGGTGGGCACTTGACGCTGCGTGACTACGATGCGCAGGTTGGTGAGGCTATGGCCATGATCCGTGCCATAAACAAAATGACGCGTGCAGGGATGCCAGAAAGTGTGCGGATTGCCTGAAGAGGTCAGTGACGGGAGGCACTTTTATCTAAATCCGATTGATTCAACAAAGCCCATGTGGCCTCGCAACTTGTTGAACTCTGATAATAATTCAGTTCTCAAAAAAGAACCCCCTTCTCAGCGATTGACGAAAAGGTCCATTAAAGGATGCTGAAACGGTTGTGCATTATAAAGTTCTTTTCTGTTATTCACCGGAGTGGTAGGTTTTAGAAACGCATCAAGCATAGTTATTAAATACAGCCAGATGCGCTTTAAAGCATATAAAGATGACACTTTCATTACAGTTATTAATTTATCTAAAAGGAGAAGAGAAATGATCGTCACTCTAACCATTATGACATTTGTCTTTTTAGGCGTGTTCATCACCTTCCTGGTGTGTACTAGATAATCCAGGGGTTACTTGGTTTTATTTTTATTTAATATCACTGAAGTAATCAGTGATGTGGTTTGGCTTCGGCATTGTGATAACTATATATGATAGAGTTAGGGGGTGAGGCTATGAATAAATTACCCATTTTAAATGTAGAAACGAGAAACAACCTTGAAACCATTTTGCTGAGGGCGAGCCTTGTAATCGTTTTTTTCTTTTTTGGTTACGCAAAATGGTTTGAGTATGAAGCTGCAGGCTTGACTCACCTTATTGCTAATAGTCCATTGCTGTCTTGGATGTACTCAACCTTCGGTATTCGAGGCGCGAGTTATGTACTTGGTGTTGCAGAGTGGAGTTTTGGGGGATTACTATTCATTGGATTCTGGTTCCCGCTAGCCGGTCTTTTGGGGGCAGCGGGTTCGGTTGTCACATTTCTGGTTACATTGACCCTTTTATTTACTACTCCAGGCATGATAGCCCCTGATGTTGGAAGTTTTCCTGCCTTGAACAGTACTGCTCAGTTTCTACTAAAAGATATTGTTTTATTAGCTGCTTCCTTATTTTTACTACGTGCAGAGATGAGGCGCTGTAATAAGTTAATTAAGACCGATAACCCTATGAATGTCAGTGATTAACCCCTTCATTACAATACAGAGGATCGCCATGAATTATTTAAAAGCAGCCTATCCACTCGTCATGCTGAGTGTCTTTAGCTTACCTCAAATTTCGTTTGCGGCGAGTAACTATAATTTTAGTGGCCACCATCTTTACGTAAATACAAACGATGCTGCTAATAAAGTTATTCATTATGCCCAAACGGAAGACGGTCAACTTATAGAAATGAGCCGTTTGCCAACGATGGGGAAAGGGACTGCCGGTTATAAACATCTTACGGGGCAACAATCTGCACCTGATAGTATCGTCAGTTCAGGAGCCTTAACTATTAGTGGAGATAATAAATACCTATTTGTTGTCAATGCGGGCGATAACAGTGTTTCCAGTTTCAGAATTGATAAGAATGGTGAACTCGAGTTTATCAATGATGTCAGTACTGGGGAAAATGGTGTCTCTAATACATTGTCGTATAATGACAAGAACCAGATGTTGTATGTTGGTCATTCTTTAGGGCCTAATCACATCAAAGTCTTTAATGTTAAAAATGGGCATTTAACCTTAATCAAAGGGACGCATACTGTTAATACTGGTAATGCACGCGACCGTATTCTGACACAGGTCCAAATTGACCCTTCGGGAAATTTTCTCTTAGCAAATGCTGTGTATGACAAACGACCTGAAAAGAAAAACGGAAAATTCGAGCTAACGCCTTCAAATGCTGTAGATGAAAATGGATTGGCCGTATTCCCTATCCTTCAAAATGGAGATTTAGGACAGCCAGAATTCTTTGACGCCGGAGGTGAGTCTCCTTTTGGTTTGAAGTTTATTGAAGGGCGAGACGGGATTTTTGTTAACACATTAGATTCAGACCCGGGAAAAGCAGTACTCAATAAACTTGATGCAAATGGGGATGTGGAAATACTGTCATCTGCTGTGGCCCCCGTTAGCGGTCAAGGAAAAGAAAAGGTCGGTACATGTTGGATAAGTTATTCGACAGATGGGAAGGTTGCATTCGTAACGGGTTATGACAGCGGTCAGGTCGTAAGTTTTCGGATTAGTGATGAGCATATTTCATTGTCTAAATCTGAAATGGGTATACTTAAACCCTCAGATCTTTCCAATGACTCTGCGGCGGTAAATACAGGTTCGCCTATTGGTAGTTGGTCCTCTTCGAATGGGTATTTTTACCAACTATACCCAGCGGCGGCAAAGCTAGTCGCCTATAAAATGTCTGACGATGAATTAAAGCGAGTAGGGAGTTATGCCATTCCATTAAACAGTTCACAAGGTATTGCTGGATTTTAATCACCGAGCAAGGCTCATTTTAGATATCTAACGTAAGTCCGGAATAATTTAATTAGGGATAAATCATGTGCATACAAAGTTTGTTTTCCAGGTCATATACGCCTAAAGTTGGGTTAACTATCATGTCATGCATTTTGGGTAGCTTATTGATACCGGAATCTTACGCCGCAATGGTTATCGAAGGTGCTACTTCAGTCACGACAAAAGAATTCAAAGTATCTGATGTGCTGTTGCCCAATGGAAATAAACCCATATCATGCAGAAGTTTACGGCTGCGTAGTTTGGATGTCATCCCTGATGGCAAAATTGGTATTCATAGTCATGAAAACAGACCTGCAATTTTAAGCGTAGTTGAGGGAGAAGGGATGCAGGTCAGTGCATGGCATCGACAACCTGTAAAAGTAGGATACGGCGAGAGCTATGCTGAACTAAATAATATCGTCCATTATGCTGTTAATTTATCCAAAACCAGGCAACTAACACTGACCACTTTTGATTTACTGGATAATGGTAAGGAATGTAATGGAAAAACATATCCACAAAATATTCCATTGGAAGGTAAATTAAAAGATACGCATGATAAGTTTTTCGAATCTGCCCCTAAGGGAGGAAATGATGAAACAAATCATCCTTTATATGAAGTTCCATTTTCAAAAATAAGTCTGCCTGCTGGCGCAATGCCTCTGGATAAAAGAATTATGCGGGCCAGGAAGGTTACTTTGCAGCCGGGTGTTTCATTGCCTATTGAGGATTATAGGGATCGACCTTCCTTTATTTATATCCTCAAGGGGGAGATGAATATCAGCACTTCAGCTATCGGCAAGTCAATATTGACTGGTGATCAATCCATGAATCTGATTAATGCTCAAAGCGTAGTTATTCAAAACCTTTCAGATAATCCGTTAGAGTGGTTTGTATATGAATTAGTATCTCCAGATCAAGAAAGCAATTAATGTGTGATTACTTTATGAATAAACGCAGGGGCATCCTCCTGATATTACTATCCTTGTTTTCAGTTATATTTGCATTTTGGATGTTTGCGTACTCTATTCGAAATGAAAATCATATTGATAAACCACGTGAGTGCCAGGATAAATGGCGAAAGGCTAGTCCATATTCTGTAGGAGAAACTCTCGACCGGTTAAGCTGGTTTTTAAATAGCGAGCCCGGGGTCAAAATATTCATTCGTATCAATCAACAGAAAATAGTTATGGATAATGGGGGGGAGATTAACGAAGTCGAAAGTATGTTCTTTGAAAAGCAACAATTGGCCTCCATGCTTCTTTCCAAAAATATCGAAGCCGCTGTGAGGTTGCCAATTCAAGCAACGGCATGGAAAGATGCAAATGGGCAAGTTTGGTTGCAGGTGAGTGATATATGCAAAATTAATCACGAATACCATCTTGAGGGGGCTAATGGTGCAGTCAAGGCCGTTGAAGGTTTACTCTCAGGTTGGATAGGAAAAGTCGTGGATGTAAATTTAAAAATAAACGCCGATCATTAATTTGTATTAATGCATTCACTTGATTTTGAGGTATAGATGAGAAAATTAATTTTATCCTTTGCACTTTTATCTATGAGCTGTGGTGCGTTTGCTGCCAAGGAAATTCGTCATTCCGAAATGGCAGATATGGGCACAAATTTAGGCTCTATCTCCGTTAGCGTCAGAAATGGAACGATTGATGAAGCGGTGAAAGAACTTTCGAGTAAAGCGGATAGTAAAGATGCAAAATTTTTCCGTATCACATCGATTGGTATGGATGGTATGGGCTCAAATGTGACAGCAAGAGCTGATTTGTACAATTAATTAAGTTCCGAACTGTGGACTGACCCCACAACCGTAGACAAATTCTGTCCTCACGACGAGGCCTGTTCAAAGGCCTCCGGACTGACGCCGCCGAGGTGACTGTGGCGCCGGGCCCGGTTGTAGAACACTTCAATGTAATCGAAGACATCCGCCCGGGCCAGATCCCGGGTTTTGTATATTCTCTTCCTGATGCGTTCTTTTTTCAGTGAACTGAAGAACGATTCGGCCACCGCATTATCCCAGCAGTTGCCACGCCGGCTCATACTGGGTGCCAGGTTATTGGCCCGACAGAACCGTTGCCAATCGTCGCTGCCGTACTGGCTTCCCTGGTCTGAGTGCACGATGACCTCGCTGTCCGGTTTACGTCGCCAGACCGCCATCATCAGCGCATCCAGTGCCAGTTCGCGTGAGAGAGTGGGCTTCATCGACCAGCCGACCACGTTACGGGCGAAGAGATCGATAACCACCGCCAGATACAACCAGCCCTGCCAGGTGCGGATATAAGTAATATCGGTGACCCAGACCTGATTGGCCCGGACAACGGTAAACTGCCGCTGCACGCGATTAGGGGCAACCACTGAAGGTCGGCCAGCGATACGACGCGGCGCTTTATAGCCTCGTACGGCTTTGATCAGGTTCAGTTGCATAATGCGGCCCACCCGGTTTTTACCGCAGGTTTCCCCGATTTCGTTCAGATCGCCATGAACCCGCCGGTAACCGTATACGCCTCCGCTCAGTGAATATGAGTCGCGGATAAGCATCAGCAGACGCTGGTTATCTTTATCACGCGCCGAGACCGGGTTGTGCAGCCACGCATAGAACCCGGCCCGGGCAACATTCAGTACCCGACACATCGTCATGACACCCCATACAGTGCGGTGCTCATTGATAAAGCGGTACTTCAGTCGGGCTCCCTTGCAAAGTACCGCGCGGCCTTTTTTAGGATATCCCGTTCTTCTTCGGTGCGTTTTAGCTGCGCCCGTAGTTTCAGGATCTCGCTTTTGGCTTCCAGTAAATCCCGGGCATGCTGTTCGCTGTTATCAGGTTTGATAGCCCGTAGCCACTTGTAGAGGCTGTGTGCAGAAACACCCAGACGGTCAGATACTTCGGCGACGGAATAACCGCGTTCCGTTATCTGACGGACGGCTTCTTCTGTAGTGGATCGGTAATTCAGGACACCTCGAAATCCTGTTAATGTTAAAACAGTGAACATGAGGTGATACATGATCAAAACTCGTCGGACTAAACGCACATTTTCCCCGGAGTTCAAACTCGAAGCTATCGAACAGGTTGTTAAATACCAGCGAGATGTACGGGAAGTTGCTCAGGCGCTCGAACTCAACCCTGACCATTTGCGCAAATGGATACGGCTTTATAAGCAGGAACTTCTGGGTATTGAGCCCGTCGGCAATGCTATTACTCCTGAACAGCGCGAAATTCAGCAGCTTAAAGCGCAGATAAAACGTCTTGAGATGGAAAAAGAAATACTAAAGCAGGCTGCCGTGCTGATGAGCGAAGCCCCCGGAAAGTTATCGCGCTAATCACACGGCTGAAAGCAAAGTGGCCTGTGCAGGTTCTTTGTCATTTATTCGGTATTCACCGTAGCGTTTATTACGCGCAGGTGAAGCATCCGGTTAATGTACAAAGAATTGCATTACGAAGTCGGGTGAGAGCACTGCATGCTCTCAGTCGTGGTGCTGCAGGGAGTCGGGCAATCAGCCAGATGTTACGCCAGAGTGGCGTTGATGCAGGCCGGTGGCTGGCGCGACGACTGATGCAGGAATGCGGGCTGACCAGTCACCAGCCTGTTAAACATCGCTACCGAATAAATGAAGACAACAGTCCGGCATTGCCAAACTTATTGAACCGGCAGTTTAACCCCGCCGCACCAAACCGCGTCTGGTGTGGCGATATCAGCTTTATTCGCCTGCAGGACAGGTGGTGCTATCTCGCGCTTGTTGTTGATTTATATTCACGCCGGATTATTGGTTCAGCCCTCTCATTAACCGCTGATGCTGATTTGGTATGCAGGGCTTTGCGTAATGCCCTGGAAACACGGCCGCGTAATGAACGTCTTCTGTTTCATTCAGATCAAGGAGTTCAATATAAAAGTAATAAATACAGAAAGTTACTTTGGCGTTATGGGGTAATGCAAAGTATGAGTCGCAGAGGGAATTGTCTGGATAATTCGCCGATGGAAAGAGTCTTTCGCAGCCTTAAAAGTGAATGGCTTCCCAAAGGTGGTTATGGTGATTTTAGCCATGCGGTACTCGACATAAACCAGTGGATAAATGGTTATTACAACATGTACCGCCCTCATACGAACAATGGTGGATTATCGCCTTACCTGCATGAAGAAAAGTGGAAGCAGGTTATTCCGGTGTCCTGATTTTGTGATCCACTACATTCCTTAAATTCAGGTGTAAATCGTGGTGTGCCCATACGCTCCTCCTATGCTCAAACTATAGGGCAGGATCGTCTACCGGGGTGGGGTCAGTCCAACTATAGGGCAGGATCGTCTACCGGGGTGGGGTCAGTCCAACTATAGGGCAGGATCGTCTACCGGGGTGGGGTCAGTCCACATGAGGCACGGAACCGTCTAGGAAATCCGGGTCTATTCAGCCAATGATTGAATCCACCTCAAATTCATAAGCATCTACTCTGAGATAACAGCAGTGCACACAACCGCTCTTGCAAGCTGCTCGTTCTTGTTTTACTTCCTTAGTTAGTCCTGATAACAATTTTTCGCTCAACTGAGTCCTGTGTTTTGGATCTTGGGTAGCCTTTTTGTAAAGCGCCTTAACTTTTTTTTGATTAAACATGTCAACCTCTCCCTCTGTTCGGTGCTGTTTGTAACCTGCTTCCGATTGATTAATATAACGTGATGATAGCAACGTCAACTTCTGGCACTTAACGGACAATCCTGTCCATTAATCGATTTGTCATACGACCTTTCTCGCCTAACGTGAGTTTTCGTTCCACTGAGCGTCAGCCCCCTACACCTTCCAGAGCAGCAATGAAATTATTGACCTGGATGAGCTGGTTGCCGGGCTGAAACTGGGGTAACGGAAATTTCGGCGGTTCCGGCGTAGAACCCCTGAAAGCGGCATATGATGCTGAACTCGAGTGGCTGAATTCTGGTAGTAATTAAAGCCTTTTTGTAGCTGGTATTCCCTTTATTTCCCCTTTTATTAGACGTCAACTAGTTTTGCCGACTGGCGCCAACTACTCTGGCCGCATCCATTGATTGGTGGTTTTAAGCCACGCTGGTTACTGCCTTTGCAGTCTTTTTCCGGTAACTTTCTCCTTTTAGCTCGAACATATACCCGTGATGGATCAGACGATCGGCTGCTGCCACCGCCATCGTTTCATCCACGAAGATGCTACCCCACGTGCTGAACGGATGATTGCTGGTGATGACCAGACTGCCGCGCTCATAACGATGTGCGATCAGCTCGAACAACACACCCGTTTCCGCGTTGTCGCGTTTGACATACCCGAGGTCGTCTATCACTATCACCCGGTAACTGTTCATGTGCCAGCCTCGCTTCATCCACAATACGCCTGCACCGCTCAAAGTAGAGCTGCCCTGCTTCAGTCAATTCAATTTTACGCGTAGTGCGGTGCAGTAGTCGTAGTCCCGTTGATTTTTCCAGCTCGCTGATACGCCGGGAAAGCGTTGAAGTGGGAATGCCGGTGTTTTCAGTAGCCCTTCGAAACCCATGCGCTTTAACGACCTCAACAAATAAAGCCATATCACTCAGATAATTTTTCATCTCATAGTCCATTAATGGAACAGTCACTTCCACTTTAACCACTTTATCCCCTTAATAAAACAGTTGATACTTGCTGCATGATAATTACCCCGAACATCGGGATCCAGCGTTCATAAGGATTCAATAATGACTAACATTTTTACACCTGTGACTTTAGGTCGCTTTACTTTGAAAAATCGCCTTGTCATGGCACCGATGACGCGTTCACGTGCCAATATTGATGGAACACCCGGAGAGTTGGCCGCATTGTATTATTCCCAGCGGGCAAGTATGGGACTGATTATTGCGGAAGGAACACAACCCTCTGACGATGGACAGGGATATCTGACCACGCCTGGCATTTATACTGAGGCGCAGGTTGTCGGCTGGAAAAAAGTCACAGAAGCTGTTCATCAAAAAGGCGGGCATTTCTTTATCCAGCTCATGCATGCCGGACGTATGTCTCACCCGGACAATACGCCACACCATCGTCAGGGGGTTGCACCGTCTGCGATTGCGCCAGGTACACAGATGTTCACTGTCTCAGGCATGCAGGACATTCCCGAGCCACGCGAACTTAGCACTGCCGAAATTCGGCAAACTGTTGAAGATTTTCGTTTTGCAGCTCGCAGGGCGATTGAAGCGGGTGCTGACGGTGTTGAAATTCATGGGGCTAATGCGTATCTGATCCAGCAGTTTCTTGCCCTGAGTGCCAATTCCCGCACGGATGAGTATGGTGGATCCATAGAGAACCGCGCTCGCTTTGCAATAGAAGTCGCTCAGGCTGTTTCTGAGGAGATTGGCGCAGACCGTACCGGGATCCGACTGTCTCCGGGTTTGAACTTATGGGGAATCGAAGAAGGCCCAGAATGTGCCGACCTGTATCACTACCTTGTTACCGAACTGAATAAACTGGGCCTTGCATATTTGCATATCATGCACCAGGGAAATGAACCTCTTCTGAATGACCTTCGCCAGCGCTGGACAGGCACGCTAATCCTTAATCGCCCTGGGCGTCCACGTGATGATATCGGTCAGGACGTTCACTCTGGCATGGCTGAGCTTGAATCTTATGGCGCGATGGCCCTGGCAAATCCAGATTTTGTTGAGCGCCTGAAAGTACATGCAGCCATGAATGAGGCGCATCCTGAAGGATTTTTTGGCGGCACGGATAAGTACTACACCGATTATCCGTTTCTTGCTGGTAAAAAAATCTGAGTTCTTAAGGCGGACTCTGAACCGTTTTACATATTGTCCAAATTGTACGCACCGCTAAAACGCGCTCAGGGCGTTTCTGACGGATAACCGGTAAAGAGGCAACAAACCACCCGAAAATCCGCCAGAAACGCACAGGCAGCATTTTACCCCTCTGCATGACTATTCAGGTAAATGAATCCGTCCCGGATTCATCCTGATTTGTCCCTGTCAGCCTTCTGTCTGGGTAACTTCGGTGGTTTAACAGGGGACATACTTTGCGTTCTGCATGTATTCCACGGATGATCGGCTGCCGGTTTAACATAGAACTTCGAACGCAGGTCGAAACGCGCATTCTGGGGTCCGCATGGAATGCGGAAATTATCCTACGTTAAACGTTTCGAGCTTAATGGGTGATTTCGTTCCAGTGAGCAGCTGATGGGCCTTCTGGATAAAATAAATCATTCTGGTACGGAAAAGATATGGTTTGCAGGAAGGGGAATAGCACCTGAATGGCAAATGAAGAGATCGATGCTCTCACCGGCTTACACTACCCGTTGTTGACATGACATTCCCGTGGCACGCATCTCATAGAACTACTGCCATGAAGAAAGAGCTGGTAGAACATATCAACCTGAGCGGGGATTACGTCTGGAGAACAAACCTCAAACTGGGACAGGGTAAATACCGCGCATTACGCTCAGTGAATAGTAGTCTGTACAAAAAACAGGCTTAGCGTAGGATATTTTCCGTTTTCCAAGCGGACCCATGCTTGCCTGAACAATCGGTGGTGTTGTTTCCGTCTTACTGACTCAGATACTTAAACGTTCATTATTGGTGCACAGTATTCCTGGTCTTTTGCCAATAGTGCCCACACAATCCGCGCATTTTTATTAGCCAATGCTACCGAAGCAATGTTGTTATTCCGGCGTGCCAGTAATCGACTGGCCCATCCCGATACAACATCCTGTTTACGTTTGACCGACTGCAACACAGCCCTGGCACCGTGAATGAGTAAGGTTCGTAAATAAATATCGCCTCGTTTGCTTATCCCGGGCAAGAGTTGTTTGCCACCACTTGAATGCTGACGTGGAACCAGTCCTGACCAGGCTGCCAACTGTCGGCTATTTTCGAAATTGCTGGCGTTGCCGATAGTCGCAATTAGTGCGGTGGCGGTGATCGGGCCAATGCCCGGGATCTTGCTGATACGCTTGCATAGCGCATTTTGGCGGTAGCACTGCTCAATCTGCTTGTCGAGCGTAGCGATGACATCGAACAGATATGCCATAGGGTGCTGTAACAGACTCAGCTGTACACGGAACAGAGATGGCAACGAGTTATCAGCATCTTCCAGGATCTCAGGTAACTGTAGCTGTAGCTGCTGGATCCCCCGGGGTACGACGATGCCAAATTCAGCCAATAGTCCCCGAATTTGATTCGCCTGAGCGGTCTGTTGCTTGATGAAACTCTGACGACTCCGGTGAAGAGCCAATACGGCTTGCTGCTCAGGGGTCTTGACCGGCACGAACCGCATGTTGGGTCGTGTGACGGCTTCGCAAATAGCCTCTGCGTCTGGAGCATCATGCTTATTGGTTTTGACATAGGGTTTGACGAACTGAGGGGCCATCAGCTTGACGTTATGGCCCATCGACATGAGTTTGCCGGCCCAGAAGTGGGCAGAAGCACAGGCTTCCATACCGATCAAACATGGAGGGATGTTGGCAAAAAATGAAAGCATTTTTGCTCGTTTGAATTGCTTGTTGAACAACCGCTTGCCGTGTTCGTCAATGCCGTGGACCTGGAAAACTTCTTTTGCCAAATCGATGCCGATAGTCTTAACGTTCATGATGGCCGCTCCGCTCAGGTAGTGACGATTTATCACCCACTGTGGCACAAGATGTAGGGGGCGACCATTCCATTAACAAAGCCCAATGGCGGTTGTATCCGGAGCAGCGAAGCTGCCGGGAATCCGGCAGAGGAATTATCATACATCCCTCTGGCCGGTATCCCTGATACTAATTGTTAATACGCGAATAGCTATCCCATGTTGCGATAGCAATCAGAATGATCGTTTCCAATGTGTTGACCATTAACAAATCTGTTAAAAACATAATGGGAATTAATAGAATGAATCCAAATATACCAACCAGGTGTGATAAAGGATAGCGGCCATATACAAGTCGTTTATAGATGGCGTTGGTCAGTATGTAAATCACTGGCCCTGACAGTAATACAGTAGCCGTTATTGCTTTTATTCGCTGGTCCGGGTAGCCAATAACCAGCTCGTTTGCCACTGCACAGATGATTATTGCACCGATAAGGATAACGTGAATGTAATGGAAATAAGATCCCATCAGCCCTGGGTTATCCGTATTTGTTATGGCGTGACTTCCAGCCTTGCTACTGGTATCAAAATATATCCACCACATAGCAAGACTGCCCGTGAAGGAAATCAGTGCGGCGATAATGGTAGGAGGACCCCATACATCTAGTTCGCTCAATGTTGCACCAGTAGTGAGTATACTCTCGCCAAGCGCTACGATAACAAATAGCTGGCAGCGTTCAGCGAGGTGATGTCCTTCAATTTTCCACTCTTCATGGCTCACTGACTTTCCTAGCAGAGGCAGCCGGAACCCGAGCATAGGGGATACGTATTCACACAGAACAGCGATCGCCCATAAAACCAGCCGAGTATTATCATATGTCAGTCCTCCTGCAAGCCAGAATATCGCTGAGATTACCAGCCAGCCCAAAATACGCTGAAAATTTTTCTTGAGTGGTTCATCCCGGTCAAGTAAAAAAAGCACGAAGACTGTACGTCCAACTTGAATGGTTATGTAGGCGAGTGCAAAAACAAGCCCGCGTCCTTCGAACGCATCAGGAATTCCAGCTGCAAAAATGAGGCTAGAAAGCATGAGGAAAAATAATAGTAGACGGATTTTCCGTGTGTCAGGATCAAACCAGTTAGTAACCCATGCAGTATATTGCCATGCGAGCCACGCAGCGAACCACAGAATCAGGGTCTGAAGTGCCCCAATCAAAGTTAGATGATGAAGCAGGTAATGGGATAGTTGTGTTACAGCAAAAACATAAATCAGATCGAAGAATAATTCAGAAAATGAAACGTTAGCACTTATTCCATTGCGTAGACGAAGAAAACTTTTAGGCATTATTATTACCAGCTTGAAACATGATTATTTCCCTTCTTTATTTTCCCATGTTCCAACCTGAATCATCAATGGTCGGAATGCTCCTGGTACTAACGTTCGGGAAACAGAGTTATGAGTATCGGAGAGCATTGTTACGTTATCAGCGCAGTAAATTTATGATTTCTGGTGTCGCTCATTTTCTACGACTTTCATTAATAAATGATAAGTTAATAGTGCTGTCAGGCCAGCTACAATTGTAAGGAAAGATAATATTTTCTGACGAGACTTCGCACCTTTTAGTCAGGAGGGACAGTGGCTTAATACGCCGGTAAGGTGTATGCAGGCGCCAGATGCCGCTACCTTTGTCGCAGGAGCTGAACGGCGCCGGTAGCGCGGCGTAGCCGCCCCAGATGCTACATATCACGCAGACCCGCCCCCTTCCCTGCACGACATTACGATATTAACGCGACGCTGGAGCCTTTGTGCGCGGTCGGAGTGACCACAGCAAGGCGAAGCCGCAGATGGGGTGTATCTCCGCGTTAGCGAGCCGTGAGGCCGCTTACGAGCGTGTCACTCATTTCTTCAGCGAAGCTACTTACAGCGACACCATATTATAGTTACAACATCCATCATTAAAAGCGATGCAGTTCCGGCCCGTAGGGCCGGGGCGGCGGGGCTTTTCAGTGGTCGGGGGCAGCGCTAAGGTTTCAAATTTGCACGGGACCGGTGTTTAGTGACGCCTGGACGTATGTTGTAACTATGTTCTGCCGCATCCGCCGGTGGCGGATTTGTCCAATCCCTCAAAGCTCACAGGCGTCACTGTGGTCTTCTCACTATTCTGTTCTCACTGCCCCATGCGTTAGCGTGGGGTGCTAACTCTGTCGTTCTCTGAACGGCGTGGCTGTTCCGGCTGCAGCAAGTGAAGTCCTCTGTGTTGTTTTCCACAGTGTTTACGGAGATAAGGGATCTCCCTGAAACGAAGTGAACAGGGATAAAAGAAGGGGGTTAAGAATAAATTGCGGAATCTCCTTTACTCATTTGTGGGTTTCTTCGCTTATTCGTTTGCGGATTTCTGTTCATAACTCACTGTCACGGTGTCGATATTCGTGTGTAAAGTCCATTCCTGGACCTTTGAGCAAAAAAAGAGTCCTGCGGTGGTTAAATTCGCGCCGTTTCAATAGATGACAGGAAACACAAACAGCCCCCGGAGGGGCTTTCGTTGAGTTATTCGAAGGGTTGTTTCGCTAAGAAGGCGATGCCTCGAACAACTTCAGCTGGTAGAGGCGCTGAATGGCCAGCTGCTCAAGTCGTTCTGACGTGCACCAATATGCCTCGTCAGGGGGCATGGTCTTTAAGATGGACTTGCTCATCTCATACACCTGGCTGTCACGGGGAAGCCGGGCAAGGCGGTTGGCTCGTTTGCGCTCGGCACCTTTCTTACGGCGAAACTTCAGGGCGGCCAGGGTGCAGTTTTCTGCCCAGCGGCGTCTGGCGTGCGCAGGAGAGATATCTTCACCGTCATGCATAAGTCCAAGCTTGATTATCGACCCCGAACAATGGGCCAATCACATGAAGGATCTGCGCCCCTTTGTTGTTGAAGTGGATGGTGAAATAGCTGGATATGCAGATGTTCAGCCAAATGGGTACATTGACCATTTCTTTGTCTCGGGAACATACCCGAGACAGGGAGTAGGAACACTACTGATGAATTGTATTCATGAAGAAGCTAGACAACTTGGAATTGGTGAACTTACTCCAAATGTGAGTAAGGCTGCGGAAGAGTTCTTTCTACGGCACGGCTTTCATGTAGTGGAACGGGGTTTTCCTGTCCGTCGTGGCGTGACACTACAAAATGCACTGATGCGGAAATATTTGGCGAAACAATAGAAAGCTGGCTGAGAGAAGTATTGACCTTTTCGCCTGATTGAAATCACTCAATACAGAAAACCATCATAACGTACAATATTTTCCGTTTCCCAAACGGAGCCCTACTACACCGTTCTGGGCGATATGAACCCACCATCCATCGTGTCTTGCTATCCAGTCATACCGGAGAACGGGTTTCAATCGTGACACCGTCACGTTTCAACCAGCCTGAATTCTACAGCGCCTCCCGGATGATACTGGCCAGAGGCTTCTGTTCACGATGTCCAGTCCAAACCCGGCTGCTGTAAGGCAGCTCACATTCATAGCTTTGCTCTGCCCTGTGTCTTGCCGACTTTCAGGTACTGAAGGCGCCACCTGGCAATCAATCGTCACAGGGATGAGGGAGATATGATTCAGCTTCGCAAAATCAGTCACAACGCCGGCCAGCAACACATCGATAGGATCACAGAAATAGAACAGGCCATACTCCTGAGCCATTTCACTTATAGCAGATTGGGTCCCGGGTTTGAACATACGGGGCCATGCTGTTGTAGTGCGGGTACTCCAGGTTGTAATACAGTCGGGGTGTTGCAGCTGCGCGGCCGCGAATGACTGTCTGAACATCGGTCCCCGATCGGTCCAAAACATCTGCAATCGAAGATATGTCGCGGTGTTATCTGCAGTGGGGTACAAAATGGCGCGGTTAACGCGGTCCGCTTGGAAAACGGAAAATATCCTACGCTAAGCCTGTTTTTTGTACAGGATACTATTCACTGAGCGTAATGCGCGGTATTTACCCTGTCTCAGTTTCAGGTTTGTTCGCCAGACGTAATCCCCGCTCAGGTTGATATGTTCCCATCCCAGTGGTGACAGATGGGTAATCAGTTGCTCATTAATCGGGATACCTTTCCGTCTCAAAGAATCTATCGCTCTTTCTATATATACCGTATTCCATAGTGAGATCGCCGCAGTCAGCAATGTCAGACCGCTGGCTCGATAGCTCTGATTCTCCAGCTGGTGCATAAAGACCGCTCGGGCAAGGGCATTGCGAGCCTCACCTTTATTCAGCCCCCCCTGTACGCGTCGACGCAGTGTAGGGTCCCTGAACCAGTCCAGCATAAACAATGACCTTTCGATACGCCCAATCTATCTCAGCGCCTTTGCCAGACCCATTCTGTTTCAGATAGCTTGCCAGACGCAGGACCTCATTCCAGTGGGTTTCAATTTCCTTTAGATTCAGGCTGGTTGCGGAGATGATTGACTGAAGCCCCGGATACAACTCAGTTTTTCCATGAATAAACAACCATTTGTCATGAAGATCCCGGATCCTTGGCGCAAAAGCGAATCCGAGCAGATGCATTAGCGCGAAAACATGATCAGTGAAACCTGCGGTGTCGGTGTAATGCTCTGTAATTTCCAGATCAGTTTCGTGGTACAGCAGACCATCAAGTACGTGGGTGGAGTCCCGTAACGGCAGCCAGTTCGCTGGAAAGTGCAGCCTGATCGTTATCCATGCAGGTGCATGAATCTATAAGAGATGAGTACGAGCAATAAAATGAAATCAGGCCGAGGCCAGCCCCGAAAATGCCAGTGGAGTGGAGATAGCGAGCGCCTGAAATGTTGTTAATGGAGTTAAGAATATCAGCTCGAACGAGCAACAGGAGAGTTAATGAAGAAATCATTACAAGATTGTTGATATCACTAAATTATCAACCAGATAATCCGTTAATTGCATCAACAAACACTGAGAAATTAATTTACCTAGCAGTAAAATTCTAAGAATGGCTTTCAGTATTAATTAACAGCACCCCGCTAACTGAGACAGAGGAAAGTGTAAATACAGAATAATTAGTTTTTGTATGGCGAGATAATGAAAAGAATGGAATTACCGGAAACAATATAATAACACCAGAGAATCTCGCTAACGAGATTCGAGACTTAGCACGAATTTCTGACTGCAGCCTGAACGAAGAAACTTTGACAAGATCTCTGGATAGTTTTGGATATTACAGTCAACACATCCTTGAACAGAATGAAGATGCACAGGTGTTGAAAGTTCTTTGATTGGAGTTTGAAGGTTTTCTCAAATTAAAATAAAAGATGCTGAGTACTCAACAAAACAAAAATATGACAACCTTTAAATACGGGCATAAGAAACCAGTTTTCATGACCCGTTTATTTATTCCTGTTCGTTAATAAAATGTTAGTTCTCTGCTTCAGTTTCAGCATTATTAATTGATTCTAAGTTTTGATGAACCAGCTCCTCCAGGCGATTCAGCGCTTCCCTGCCAAGGTACTTAAGGTACATTTCAGATATGAGTGTAGTGTGTATAATCATACCTTCACGTGTACCATCGACCTTTTTAAATAAGTTACGTCGGTATCCTTCAAGGTCGAAGGTAGGGCCTTCTTCCTTGCTTTTGTAAACCATCAGACCAAGCCTGACCAGTTCATTAATCATAGAGGTATAGTTGGATTCAGACGAGGTCTCCCCCATCTTCATCTCTATTTCTAGAATAGTTTCAATTTCACGGTATATTTTATCTTTGAACTAGATGTTCTTACGTGGAATCTTATTTTATCAAAAGTTGGGGCAGTGCCTAATGTAGCACTACTCGAACACTTTTTAGTCTGCCTGTTCATAGGATTGATGAGTGCAATCCCCATCAGAACTGACATTTTACTGGTCGAGACTAAGCTTATACAGGTGTGTTATAGCGGCACTGTGCAGGTGTGTCAATACGGCACTATTGGCATATTACTTTATGTTTTTTATAGATACACACAAATGACACACCTGATGGTGCCTACATAGGCACCATCAGGTGTGTCAATCAAGCACTGCAAGGTGTGCTAATACGGCACTGTAAAGTGTGTTGATTAACACACCTTTTAGCTTCACATTTCAACTTTACCTATTATAATTAATGTATCAGCCTGTTTTATAACGTTAAAACTGCAATACGGAGTCTTGCGTAGGGTGTGGTGATTAAAGGGTTTGCAAAGAGTGGCTTTGAAATAGGTTACCTGCCTTGGCTTGGTTTAATTTCACATGAGACTTTCGCTTCGTCCTGGAGCGCCACACGCGCGTCTGTAGTGATTTATCTTGATTAAAACGATCGGCATGTTTTTTTAGGAAATACCCTGTGGCTCATTCAGAAAACAATAGATGGGGTTATTATGAGAATAGTTTACTGGTTTCGTTGCTGCTTATGTCGATTTTAATCCAGGACCGGTCTTCGGAGCCAACACGAACGGAACGGAAGATATTTGTGGAATACCGCGAATAACATTTTCCTGGACACGATTAAAAGTGGTCCATAAACCCCCATAATTATCTTACCAGTGAAGATGGTTAATTATACTTGTCGGAGTAATTGGCGCATGACCACCGTCATATTCATGCTCAAGTGCAGTCGCACCAAAAATAAGTTGCTCACGCTCTGAAAATTGAACACTTCGCATTTGCTCAATACTGCCCACAACGTTATCAAACGTTTTCAGAACTTGATAAGCACTTTCGATTACCTGTGTGAAAATATCAACTTTATGATGCACGCTGATTTCGCCAAAATATTCCCAGGCAACTAGGTCATGTGTACAAACCTGGCGAAACATGCCGGGATCATCTTGTAACTACTGGAGTCATCATGGCTATTGTGAAGAATAATCTTAGAAACTTCTTTACCCGTAATATTGTCATGACGACACAGGCGCAACATGTGCTTCGTAAAATCACGCTTTTCAATATCACAGGTACATGACTGCGTAGCATAATATGGCTAAAAATCTTCATCCCTCAGTCTGTCGAGAATATTAATTGTCGATATGTATATTTACGTGATTCATGCTTATTTTCAGACAATTCACGCCAACTCATCGTTTGTGAGTGGGCGATTCCGACGCATGGATGTCGGCATACGATAACTGTTAGCAAAGCTGATCATATTAGTTTCTTCTTCAGTGGAATGATTTTTTGCAAAATTCAGAAATCACACGAATAAATATGTCCATCAGCAATACGGCGGCCACCGGATAACCCTTCACAACCCACGCAGATATATAGCCATAAGCATTGTTATTCATGATAGAGAATTCCCCGCTATCGGCTGGCACTGAGAAAATCCCATCTTCTGACGGCACCCAAGCGGCCATATTCCAGGTAAAGATGTCCATAATTTGGCTCCAGGTAAGCTCCCCGGTACAAGATGCTTCTGTAGTCTTCCTTGTCGCAATCAAGGGAGTTGGCCATTCCGGAACGCGCTGGCAAGGCCGCCCCGCCGCTCGCTGTGTTCATTTTAGCCTTGCCAGAAGGGGGCCAGTGTCCGGTTTTCACTTCTGGTTCTGGCCATCTGCTGCACCGCTAAACCGGGGTCAGGTGCAGGAAATAATGTGATTTAATGAATCAGCACAATAACAGAACCAAGCCAACTCGGTGGGGAAAGAAGGAAATGAGGGAAATGAGGGAGGTGAGCAGGCGCTTTCACCCTGCCCCGTTCCCCTTTGTGAACTGCTTTCCTTTCAGGTTGTTCATGCTCGCGATCACCAAAAATAAAAGGCGCTTCCGGTCTATTTGACAACTTCAGCCCCTGATATCGGGGGATTTCATCCCGCCGGGGTTGGCTACTTAGCGGATTGGTAGTCCATGAAAGCCGCCACCTCTCTGTTATTGTCCCTGTACTGGATTTTGCAAAGAGAATTTCGGGTCAGGTAGGCGAATATCAACAGTGTGAGACACACTATTAATACACACCAAATCAGAGCGTTTCGCGGCATTTTCATAGCCTTAACACCTTCTTCTCCAAAATGTCAACGCAAAGCAGAAAAGGCCTTTTTGTTGCAAGACACAAATGTCCTTACTTCTGGCTCAGGCATAGGTTTATTGTTTCAAAGCTGTCCGGGCACAAAAATTTCGGTCTCAATGTGTATAGCATTCTCTATACGGCAGGTGTAAGCTGTGTATATCATTTGCTATACAGGGGCTCATCATGAAATCTGATGTTCAGCTTAACATTCGGGCTAAAGAAGCCCAGCGCGCGTTGATCGATACCGCTGCCGGTATTCTCCATAAATCACGCACCGACTTTATACTAGACATAGCCTGCCAGGCTGCTGAAAACGTGATCCTTGATCGCCGGATGTTTAATCTTGATGATGAACAGTACGCCGAATTTATCGATATGCTGGATGCACCCGTAACAGCGAATCCGGCACTGGATACGCTCATGGCGAGAAAACCGCAGTGGGAAAAGTAACCGCTCCAGCACCGCTAAAGTCGACTCACATTCTTTCAGAGTTTCACTCAGGAGAAGCTGCACTGGATGAATGGATCAGGCTCCGGGGGTTAAAAAACCAGTCGACCGGCGCCGCCAGAACGTTTGTGGTATGCCGGGAGGATTCTTCACAGGTGATTGGTTTTTACTCTCTGGCCACCGGCAGTGTCACTCATGCTATTGCACCCGGTGGGCTCAGAAGAAATATGCCTGACCCCCTTCCCATCATAATTCTGGCCCGGCTGGCCGTTGATTCGAGTTACCATGGCCAGGGCCTTGGGGCGGATTTACTGCACGATGCGGTACTGCGTATTTGCCGGGTTGCGGAGAATATTGGCGTCCGGGCCATTATGGTGCATGCCTTGTCTGATGCGGCAAAACAGTTTTACCTGCATCATGGATTCCAGCCTTCAATGACACAGGAGAAAACACTTTTTCTCCGGTTACCTACTGCCATTTAACCGCCCGCAAGCCGTAATTCCCTCTGGGGCAACTCACAGCCAGAAGCGGATATTATTAACAACACGGCGGTTAATCAATGGGGAACAGGCCATAGCGGCTGTGGCCATTCTGGTGACCAATAATGTGAGAGAGTTTGCGCGACTGCCAGATCTGATGCTGGAAGAGTGGGCTCGCTGACCGCGGACAGAATGCCGGATGATGAAGGTCAGCTCTGTGCCAACAGCGGACTGAACAGGCAATTGGCAGCAGCGGAATGTCAGTAAAACCTGAGCCATTACGATTGACCTGATTTCATCGGTTAATGACCAGAGAGTCTATCACGGCCGATCCCTTCCTCATTTTATAGTAAGCCCACTCGCATCCCCCGGCAGCACAACAGCCAATACGGTGGGTGAATAAATCTTATTAATGACTGGAGCAATCAATGAAATTAACGCAAATCCGCAATGCCACGCTGGTACTGGAATATGCCGGTAAAAAATTCCTTATCGATCCAATGCTGGCCGAAAAAGAAGCCTGGAACGGTTTTGCTGGTAATGCACGCCCGCACTTGCGCAATCCAATGGTTGCCTTGCCAGTGGCCGTAGAGGATTTACTGGCGGTTGATGCCGTTATCCTGACTCACACCCATACCGATCACTGGGATGAGGCTGCCCAGCAGGCTGTTCCCAAAGACATGCTTATCTACACCCAGGATGAAAAAGATGCGGCACTTCTCCGCTCTCAGGGCTTTCTCAACATTCGCGTTCTGAAAGATGAAAATTATTTCGTAGACGGCCTGACTATTTATAAAACCGACGGCCAGCACGGCAGCAACGAATTGTATGCAGATGCTCAGTGGGGTGAGCTCCTCGGTGATGCATGTGGATTGGTCTTCACCCACCATGATGAAAAAACGCTGTATATCGCGGGTGATACGGTCTGGGTTAAGCCTTACGCAAGAAACCTGCAGCGTTTCAAACCGGAGATTGTGGTGCTGAACACCGGTTATGCGGTCAATGACCTTTACGGTCCGATTATCATGGGCAAAGAGGACACACTGCGCACGCTGAAAATGCTGCCGACTGCGACCGTCGTGGCGTCTCATATGGAATCGATTAATCATTGCCTTCTTACCCGCGCTGAACTTCGCGAGTTCACGCTTGAACATGGTATTGAAGATAAGGTTCTGATTCCTGCAGACGGTGAGACAATGGTTTTCTGATAGGCCATCCCACCTGACCTGGTGAGGAATGCCATTACTACTGGTCACCTGTTATCCTTTGGTCAGTTAAAATCAGCGTGCTAGCCACCGGAGAGCCGGGGGCTATCATTTACGGTAAGGTTAACATTATGTCTGCATTGACGGTCGCCGTGATTGCCACGGCTGGATTCAGCCCATTTCACTTTTCCGTCCCCTGTATTATTTTCGGGCAGTCTATGCCGCAACCGGATTTATTCCGCGTCGAAATTTGTGCTGAAAACCCTGGCGTCGTTCTGTCTGATATGGGCTTTTCCATCAACGTGGAGCATGGACTTGAGCTGCTGGACACCGCAGACATTGTTATCGTGCCTTACTGGAATCATCCGGAAGAAAAACCTTCTCAGGCCCTGTTGGATGCGTTAATAAACGCGTGGCAGCGTGGCGCAGAAGTGGTGGGACTTTGTCTGGGCGCTTACGTACTGGCCTATTCCGGCCTACTTGATGGGCACCGTGCTGCCACGCACTGGGAGTTCGAACAGGACTTCATTGAACGATTTCCAGCTGTTCATCTGGACAGCAACTCACTGTATACCAGTGATGAACGTCTGATTACCTCTGCGGGTACTGCCGCCGGTATGGATTGCTGCCTGAATATTATCCGTGACCATTACGGTTCTGCGATAGCTAACCGCGTGGCAAGAAGAATGGTTGTTCCTCCTTACCGGGAAGGCGGTCAGGCCCAGTTTATTGAACGTCCAGTCCCGGTATCGACTCGGGATAGCAAAATGAACGAACTGATAGACTATCTGCGCCGTAACCTGGACAAGCCTCATGGTCTCGATTCACTTGCCGGGTTTGTTAGCATGAGTCGGCGAACGTTAACGCGTCATTTTTTCAAGGCTACCGGAACTACGCTTGGTGATTGGCTGAACTCGGAGCGCCTTCAAAGAAGCCAGGAGTTACTGGAAACGACGAACAATAGCATTGAAAGTGTATCCGAAATGGTGGGTTTTCAGTCTCCAGTCTCTTTTCGGCAGAGCTTTAAAGCGAAATTCAGCATCAGCCCAAGCGAATGGCGTAGAGTTTTTCGAGGGCCTGCGCCTGTTGATGTCGAAGTGAAATAAGTGGTAGCTCTACCAATTTAAATCCTTTCTGTTTTTTTCTGTGAGAAGGTGTTTGTATAACGTCCCCTTATCGCTCTTAGCAGGCATTGACCATAACAAATGAGATTTACCATAACCCCCTAATTAAGCGAACCTTAAAAGCCCGCCACAAGAGGCTTTGCTACATTTCCGGTCCAAACATCACTCATAAATAAAATGTGATGCTTATCACATTTTATCCCGACAAGGTAAATTAACACTTGTCAGCCTATCTACTGGTTGGTAGATTTGATTTCAACAACACGACACACAAACAAAAACACACAACAGAACATCAGGAGCGTCATCATGAAAAACATCATCAAAACCACCCTTGCCATCATCGCCCTGTCCGCCAGCGCACTGAGCTATGCCGCCAGCCCGCAAATGGTTTCCCGCAGCGAAGCAGCATCGCTGCAAAAAATTGGGGTGGTATCTTCCGGTGGCTTCACCACCCTGGATGACCTGGTGGCCTCACTGGATATGAAAGCCGCTGATGCCGGGGCCACACACTACCGCATCACCAGTGCCACCGGCATGAATAAACTTTCCGGTACCGCTGTCCTGTATCGTTGAATACCCGTTACCCTCGCAACTGCGCCCGGAACCCTTCTGGTTTCCGGGCGCAGTTGCGTCTGAATAACAGGCACCCGCAGGTGCCAGGAGAACATTATGTCCACCCATGACAGTCTGATTGAACTGACTGATACCCTTATCCAGCAGAACGGCTACCAGGGCTTCAGCTATGCTGATCTCGCTGACGGTCTGGGAATACGGAAGGCCAGTATCCATTACCATTTTCAGACCAAAACCGACCTCGGGCTTGCCTATTGTGAATACAAGGAGGCCAGCCTGCTGAAAATGGAAGCTGCCCTGTTACAGCTGCCACCGGGTAAAGCCCGTCTGCAGGGTTATATGGACGCATTTCTCAAATGCGCCGACAGCGGCCAGATGTGCGGCATTCACGCGATGTTGTCCGACAGCGCCCTGTTTGAAGAACCTCTTCAGAAAGCCACCTCCCGCCTGGCACAAACCGACCTGCGCATCCTGACCAGTGTGCTGGTTTCGGGTCGTGAAAGCGGTGAACTGGCTTTTACTGCTGAGCCGGCTGACGTGGCCATTATCATCGGCAGCGCCATTAAAGGGGCCCTGATGCTCAATCGGATCCCTCCTCATGATGCCTGTTCCCGCACCATGAGCGCGCTTATTCAGCTACTCTCCCGCCCGTAAAGCCACGCCTGTGGCTGCCCCGGTTTAACCGGGGCAGCCAGCACTCAAAAAAATCACCGCTGACAACGCCTGTATTCCGGGGGCCTCAGAAGACATTAAGACTTTCCTTGCGTTTAATTTCCAGTTACCCCTTGCCAATCTATCTACTGGTAGGTAGATTAAATATTAACAACACGACAACACAATAAAACAGACATGCAGGGGGCATCATCATGAAAGCACTTATCAACGACGTTATCGCTATCTTCACCCGTAAACCCCATGGACCGGTCATCATCAAATCCGATCTTACTGAGGAAGAAAAAGCAGCTCTGGTACCGGTCCGTACACTCTCTGTTGGCTGGGTGTCTTCCGTGGATGAGCTGGAGCGGGAGGTTATCCGCGAAGCCCTTGAACATGGCGCTGCCGCTTATCTGATTTCTGAGCTTGAGCAGGCCCGTTTCGTTCATGCCCGCGCCACGCTGTTTGCATAAACACAAAACGAAAATAAAAGGACACACACCATGAAAAATAACGTCGAGACACAACTGCGCCGGTTACTTCGTAAAACGTCAGGCCTGGACATTATGGTTCTGCGGCTGTCAGTGATTTTCATCTTCGCCCTGTTTGGTACCTACAAATGGTTTGCCTTCGAGGGCAACGCCCTTCACCACCTGCTGCCAGGCACCTGGCTCGGTGCACTGTATCCGGCTCTCGGCGTTCAGGGGCTCAGCTACGCACTCGGCGTGGTGGAAAATATCACCCTTCTGGCCCTGATTGTTGGATTTTTCCGGCCGGCAGTCGGCGCAGCAGGAGCCCTGATGGTAGCAGGCACCGGCATCGTCACCCTGAGCCTTCTGCCGCAGCTGGGTCGCATTGACAGCTTCATTATCAAGGATGTTCTTCTGATTGGGGCTGGACTGGTGTTGTTGCGTCATGACCTGCGACGGACACTGATTAACCGGAGGGCGAAGCAACTCAGCGCCGTGCACAAACCCCGCTCGTCTGACGCATTGTCAGCCATGGGGAGACCCTGAATTACGCCGCTGCCTGATATTTCTGGCCAGCAAATATGACACCACTCCCGGGTTCATGGTGAGAGGCATGGAAGCCGCCTTTCGGGCGGGGATCACTCCCCGCTACTTTTTAGAGCGCTACCTGGAAAATAAGTCGCTCCCCGCCAACCCGGACTTTGAAAAACACTATCTGGATCTTATTCATGAGCAGGACCCGTCCCGGTGAGTGAGATTTGTCAGGAGAGCGATATGAACAAACCGTATAAAAAAGACCCACAGACCATTCAGGCACTGACGGAACTGCAGTTCAGCGTCACCCAGAAAAGCGGCACTGAGCACCCGTTTACCGGAGAATATGACGACCACTTTGAGGACGGACTGTACGTGGATATCGTCTCCGGTGAGCCACTGTTCTCGTCGAAGGACAAATTTGATTCGGGCTGTGGCTGGCCGGCATTCAGCAAACCAGTGGAAAACAACGTCCGCAACCTGAGCGACCTCAGTCACGGCATGGTGCGTACTGAAGTGCGTTCCCGTCACGGTGACAGCCATCTGGGACACGTCTTCCCTGACGGGCCACAGGATACCGGTGGATTACGTTACTGCATTAACTCGGCTTCACTGCGTTTTATCCCGAAAGGCGCTCTGGAAACAGAAGGATACGGTGAATTTCTTCCCCTGTTTGAGAAAGGAGATAAGCATGAAAACTGATGTGGCAATCCTTGCCGGTGGTTGTTTCTGGGGTGTCCAGGAGCTGATCCGCAAACTCAATGGCGTGGTCAGCACCGAAGTGGGCTATACCGGCGGACGTAATGATAACCCGACATACCAGCACCACCCAGGACATGCGGAGGCGGTGAAGGTGGTGTATTCCCCGGATAAACTGAGCTACCGAAAACTACTGGAATATTTCTTTAGTATTCACAACCCTACAACAATACTTCGTCAGGGTAATGACGTCGGCTCAAGCTACCGCTCAGCCATATTTTTCACCACAGAGGAGCAAAAGCAGCAGGCAAACCAGCTTATCCGTGAAATAGATGATTCAGGAGTCTGGCCCGGAGTCGTGGTGACAGAAGTAGAGCAGGCCGGTGAGTTCTGGTCTGCAGAGCCAGAGCATCAGGATTACCTGCAGCATAATCCCAACGGCTATACCTGCCATTTTGAACGACCTGACTGGACGCTTCCGGGATAAGTCACCGTCGCAGACTCGCAGCATTCAGCCCCGCCCATGTGCGGGGCTTTTTTGTTCATATGCAGAAACGAGAATGGGATCACAAACAAATTTCTTTAGTCCATTTCTTGCATACAAAACAATCAACATCCTGATTTTAAGGGGCATATTAGAAAAAGATGAGGATGATTAGGGTCAAAGGGTCAAAGGGACAAAGGGACAATGTTTAGAATTATGCTGACCGTTATCGCAGGATCGTTATTTTACGGACTCTCGGCCAGTCTGTGTTTTGCCGGGCTTTTTCGCATATACGCCCCCAGTGCCTGCACAGCCTTCTGTCTGACTTATAACCCAACAGCCGGCTATGTCATGCTGTTTACCGGTATGACACTGTTTATCGTATTTTTGCTCAGCCTTTTCCGGACAACAAAAGCCCCTATTTAACATAAAGGTCTCATTGTACGCACCGCTAAAACGCGCTCAGGGCGTTTCTGACGAATAACCGGTAAAAAGGGTAACAAACCACCCGAAAACCCGCCAGAAACGCACAGGCAGAATTTTACCCCACTGCATGACTATTCAGGTAAGTGAATCCGTCCCGTATTCATCCTGATTTGTCCCTGTCAGCCTTCTTTCTGGGTAACTTCGGTGGTTTTACAGGGGACATACTTTGCGTTCTGCGTGTATTCCAAGGATGATCGGCTGCCGGTTTAACATAGAACTTCGAACGCAGGTCGAAACGCGCATTCTCAACCCGCTCATGAACACTCTTCTCGTCATCAAGAGGTAAGGGCTCAGGCCCATCCACATATTTCTCACAGCCAAGTTCCCGGCTGTCGTGCAACACCGTAATCTCTCCCTGAAAATTCTCACAAACCGTGACGAGCGCATGCCTGAGTCGGTAACCCTGCCCTTCTGAGCGGATCTGATACGCGCAGGTTTTGTACTGGAACGTCAGGTTCTTGGACAACACACGGCGGGCCTGATAGGAGAGAATGTAATTCAGTTCTTCCGGAGTGTGATGAATGTCCCGATGGGCATTACCGCCTTCCCGGGGCTGGGATGCAAAGCGGTCATTGTAATCTTTCACGAATTCAGGCAGCCAGGCGTTAGCCGTTTCGATATCACTGATATGACGAAGTCGCAGCTCTTTAACCAGCCTGTCCTGCAACGTCTGATTAGCCCGTTCAACCCGACCTTTAGCCTGCGGGGTGTTAGCATGAATCGGCGCTATGCCAAGCGTTTTCACGGAGCGGGTGAACTGCGTCAGCTCACCTTCCCTTTCCGGGTTATTAACACGGAAAATACTGTGCCGATCTGAATACAGGGCGAGAGGGAGTCCATGGTTGCCGAGATAATCTCGCAGCGTTTCCATATAAGCGCGGGTGATTTCGGCCGGGGCGAACCGAAGGGCCATCAACGCACTGGTAGCATCATCGATAAAGACGATCAGCGTGCAGCGCGGCCCCCGTGTTTCGAACCAGTCATGCGGAGAGCCATCAATCTGGATCAGCTCCCCATAGCAAGGGCGGCGCTGCCGCCGCTGATAAATACGGGCAATTTTACGACGACGCTCTCGCCACAGTCCCTCCTCAACCATCCACTTACGCAATGTCTCAGCGGATAGCGCCAGCCCGTGAATTTCCCGCAGCTTCTCGCTGGCGAAGGTGGGCCCAAAATCCGGGTATTTATCCCTGACAAGCGAAATAACGAGTGAGCGAAACTCAGGCGAGAAAGCATTATTGGGACGTTTCCCGCGACGACGGGAAACCAGGCCCTGAGGACCTTCAATCCGGTATCGTTGAACAAGACGTTTGACCTGCCGGACCGAAATACCAATTCGCTCCGCAGCCTGGTCCTGAGTGATGTGGCGGCTGACCGACTCCCGAATAATCTGGAGCCGATCGAGCTCTTTGTGACTCATGCTAATTATCTCTTTTGCCATGAAATATCCTCCCCAAAATACGATGGGTGACATTTCAGATTTGGTCAAAGGAGGTGCGGACGAATTCCTGGACTCTCAGGAGTCACTTTATGCATTCATACGAAGACCGGATCAAAGCGGTTGAACTCTATTACCGATACGGAAAGAAAACCTCCGTCGTCGTCAGAGAGCTGGGATATCCGTCCACAAAACAGTTGGGCCGCTGGGTTCGGATTTATGAAGAGACCGGTGATTTACCCAGAGATTTAAAGCCAAGAGAGCGCTATTCACGCGCTCAGAAAATTGCTGCGGTTGAGCATTACCTCACGCACGGTGGATGCCTGTCGTTCACTCGTCGCGCCATCGGTTACCCCAGCAACGAGGTTCTCAAATCCTGGATTCAGGAGTTTTACCCGAACAGCCGTCCTCTGGTCATTCGTTCAGGTACAAACAAATGCTTCAGTCCGGAAGAGAGAGTTCATGCTGTCAGGGCGCTCTGCAGCCGGCGCGGAACCGCGCGTAAAGTTGCACAAAACATAGGTGTCAGCGTTCCGGTCCTGTACAAATGGAAGAAAGACCTTATCAGTGACGAGGCTTATCAATCCATGCGCAAACGTAACGTAGCCCCTCAGGATAAAAATCAGGATGCTTTGCTTGGTGAAATCCAGCACCTCAGACAACAGATTCATCAGCTGCAGCTCGAACGTGACCTACTGACAAAAGCGAATGAACTGATAAAAAAAGACATGGGCATCAGCCTTCTGACCCTGAAGAACAGGGAGAAAACCCAGATCGTTGATGCCCTTAAGGAAACGTATCCCGTTGCTGAATTACTTAGTGTTCTGCAACTTGCCCGCAGCTGCTATTTTTACCACAAAGCAAGCCAGCGCCTGCGTGATAAGTATGCGGAAATACGCGTGATCATGGCTGATATCTTTGAAGAGAATTACCGCTGTTATGGCTACCGGCGTCTTCACGCGATGCTTCGTGGTAACAACAGGGTTATTTCTGAGAAGATCGTCCGCAGACTGATGGCAGAAGAACAGCTCGTTGTTAAGCGTACGAGGCGGCGGCGATACAGCTCTTACTGTGGAGAAATCAGCCCGGCACCGGAAAATCTACTCGCCCGGGATTTTAGTTCCTGCAGGCCAAATGAAAAGTGGCTGACCGATATTACCGAGTTCCAGCTTCCGGCTGGAAAAGTCTATCTGTCGCCGGTTATCGACTGCTTTGATGGCCAGGTAGTGAGCTGGTCGATAGGAACACGCCCGGACGCGGTGCTGGTGAATACCATGCTCGATGATGCGGTCAATACGCTCAACGAAAATGAAAAACCGGTGATACACAGCGACCGGGGGGGGCATTATCGATGGCCAGGTTGGCTTGATCGTATCAATACATCCGGACTTATAAGGTCCATGTCGCGCAAAGGATGCTCGTCGGATAATGCGGCGTGTGAAGGCTTCTTCGGGCGGGTCAAAAATGAAATGTTCTATGGCAGAAACTGGGCGGGAATAACACTGGAAAAATTTATCCGCTTCCTGGACAGATACATACGCTGGTATAACGAGAAGCGTATCAAGTTATCATTAGGTGCAATGAGCCCGGTGAAGTACCGACAGCATCTTGGGATCACAACATAACAGTCCAGGAAAACATCCGCAGCCCCAAAGGGGACATTACCGCATAGGCTTAACACACTTCCGCAAACGCGATCACCAGGCCACCCGTGCCGACAGCCGGATCATGAAACGTGATGAATGGCTTGTGCTCCAGCTGGCTGAGCATATCGCCGGCGGTAAGACGGGCCAACAGGACAGATAAAGAGTAAGGCGAGAAATACTGGCCCATATGGTCCGATCCAATCTCCAGTTCCATAAAGATCTGACCTAGGAAATCACCCGGCCGACACTCCAGCGCGCCGGTGAGATACCCCAACAACTGCGCCATCCGGTGAACATCATCAGACTGATAGCGCCCGGCCAGAGCCAGGTACTCTTTTTCCAGATCAGGACTGCGAAGAAAGGCGTTCTGCACCGAAAGCGTGGCCATTTCGGCAAAATCACGGAAACCACATGCCGGTGGTGATAACGGGCGGTGTCGCGGAACAGGAGGATAAATTCCCGGCGGTAATGGCCGGCGCGGGCATATCCAGTGTCAGCTGCGTCATTCTGGTGTTCCTTCCTTTTCGGCGGCCTGCAGTGTACTTCCGCCATACCGCACACGACGCAACGTGCCATGAGGAAAAAATCCAGCTCCGGACGCAAGGCCGCAGCACAAATGACTGACGGAAAGGAAGGAATGCGAACGGGTACAGCGGCAGGCGGCTTGAATTTTTTCCGGCACGGTGCGACGGATAAGCGGTATGGAGGGGAAGTAGCAATCAACAAAAAGGAAGATCTAACCATAAGCAACGGCTAGCTGGAAATATTCGATAAAAGATGTTCATAACAGCGAGATGATTGAGACCACGGTCCCAGTTATGTGGTTGAGACCACGGTCCCAGTTATGTGGTTGAGACCACGGTCCCAGTTGTGTGGTTGGGACCACGGTCCCAGTTGTGTGGTTGGGACCACGGTCCCAGTTGTGTGGTTGGGACCACGGTCCCAGTTGTGTGGTTGGGACCACGGTCCCAGTTGTGTAACCAGCTCAGTAGTTAAACTTATTTGGAAAGTTGATCTGCTTCAGCTTTTTGCAAACGCTCTAAAATTTCTTCCATCTGTTCAATGCAGTGAGGTGGGATCTTAGATCGGTCCAAACTGAATACAACCTTATTACCTTTGTACTGGGCAATTGCGCCGGAAACAAACTGACGTTTGACGGGGGAACCTGACGGAGCTCCTATCGACGTTTTAAGGACATCAGTTAATAACTGGATAATCTCTTCAGGTTCGAAAACAAATCCACTATTACGTTTTTCTGATAATTCTCGAGTTTTAGCTTGTAATAACGGCTCGTTATCATTAAAAAGGCGACTTAAATTCTCACCGGCTCGAGCTGACAACTCGCCAGGATGAGAGAAAAGGGCAATCACTTCACGAGGAAGTTTAGAGGTATTGATGCATCGAGTGATGATTTTTCTGGAAATATTCTCCGCTTCTGCCAGAGCTGAAATATTGCCTTTAAATTCATTATCAAGACGAAATGAGTAACGCTTGCCCCTTTCATAAGCACTTGTAGGGCGATAATCGTTACCTAACTTGCATAATGAATCCATTTGTTCATCGTCGAGATCGCCAACAAGAACACGATACTCACTTGATGTCAGGATAGCCGTCATGCGGCGTCGGCTGCCGTCTGCAACTTCAATGCAATCACCAACTTTTCGGCCAAAGGCGGGATTCTGCTGCCCATTAACCAAAAATGAGGGTATTAGATCGTCCAAAGCATCTTCGGTCAGAAATTCTTGGTCACGCTCATTTCCAGCCCAAACACGAGTTGATTTTTCGACTGCATTTCCAGATATCGTTTCAAGAACAAATTTAACTTCTCGACCACAAACTGGGAGGCTAACTGTGTTTCCCTTTGCCATGGCGCCAACTCTTGCAATAAGAGAATCCACCATAGGAGCTGCAGGTGCAGCAACTTGAGAAGTAGTGAGTTGTGCAGAAGATGATTTGGGAATAATTGGTGCACGTTTCATCATCGGATCTCCCAACGAGGCTTAATTAGTCTGTCGAATACTTCATTGCAAACAGGTTCCCATATCGAAAGCGCATTTCTCCAGGCTCCTGTCGACGAGCGCTGATCAATTGCTTGTTCAAACACAGTACGCATTCTAATTTGGCCTTTCCCAACTTCATCTGTCTCACGAACAACATTTTTGAGAACCATGCTTCCCCAGGCATCACGGATTTGCTCTTCCATCCAAGGGGATTGGGAACCATTATTATTACTGTATTTTGTAAGAAGTATTCTGACATCAGGTTCAAACCCTTGAAGATCTACGTTTTTTAATAGGTCGCGCAACATGTCAAAAAATTGTAAAGCTGAAGTGTAATCAAAGAGTTCTGCGGGGGTAGGGACGATCAATACGTCAGCAGCACAGACAACGTTAATCGTTCCAATGCCAAGGTTTGGCGCACTATCGATAACAATGACATCATAATCCTGAGCAACGGTTTCTATTGCAAGCCGAAGCATCATATGGGGTTCAGTAGGTAATTTCCCTTCATCGTAACGTCCCATCAATTCTGTTTCGATCCGATGTAATGCAAGGCAAGAAGGAATAATATCAAGACCTGGCCAACATGTAGGCTTTATGGCAAATGAGGCATCATCACGTTCACCAAGATAGAAAGGGAGGAGCGTATCCTCAGCATGTATATGCAAATCTGGAACCCACCCATGGTACATCGATGCTGTACCTTGTGGATCATTCCCTTCTACCAGAAGGACACGAAGCCCTTTTAAAGCAAGGTCTTGAGCAAGATGTACTGAGACAGATGTTTTGTAAACTCCACCTTTGTGCGCAGCTACTCCGATAACTGGAGGGATACTTTCATCTGGCCTGCGAAGCCGTGTACCAAACACATCTCGCATATGATTGATTTGTTCAATGGTATATCCAACTCTCTGTTCTACCCGACCACGCATTTCCATATCGGGGTGGGGCAGGCGTCCTGCTTTTTCGGCATCACGTATAGCCTGCGAAGAAACACCGATTAGGTCAGCTGCTTCCCCTACACGCCAGCGGCGTGTAATTTTCCTAGCTTCGGGACTATCGTCATTAAATTGAGCAACGGCAATCGCTTTTGTCATTTCATGACCAGCGGCAATGCACTGGTCAAGAGTATCCATCAACCCCATAGAATGTTCCTTGTGTTCAACTTTGCATATATATATTAAATCTTGTATTAAATTGCAAAGCAAGTTGTTTGGTGCAAAGTTGAGATAATTGTAATGTATTAGGGAAGCATAAAGAACAAGCGATCTGCTGTAGTTGTTTACTCTCTATAGTGGTTGGTTTGATGGTAAGAATGCAGATTAGTTAAGTTATGCGATGACGCTTTAAGAGCAATGAAATTGATCATCATCCTGAGTTAGAAATCTCTAAGCGCTCGCCGCAGCAAGTGACCGAGCAGAGCGAGCGAACGGTGAGGAAGCGTAAGTGTTGAGAAGGTAAATTTACTACGGACGCACTTTAGCAAAAGATATCCACTTATCCACTGGTTCGATCCAAGTTTTAGATCATAGATCAGATCCATTTATGATCCTAAGGAGATCAAAAGAGATCCCGGTCTCTATTTCTTTATTAAAAACATATGATTACACGTTTTTTAAACCACTGTGGAGAGTATGGTAACCACTGTATCTTGTAGATTAACCGCTAAGACATGCATTGAATCCACTATAGGCAGTAATCTATCCACTACAGTGTGAAATAGCTAACCACTGGGGACAGTGGAAGGTGCATCAGTTGTGGATAAATCAATGAGTTACCTATCTGAAAGCCCTTTATTTTAATCGTATAATGCGAATTACTTTCTATAGTGGTCTATATCCACTGTAGGGAGTGATTTTAAGATGTGGATCGTAGTCTAACCGCTATAGTCAGTGTATTATCCACTGTATTCAGAGAGTTCAAT